>NZ_JAVKEW010000228.1:0-13056 GCF_040226375.1 Coleofasciculus sp. G2-EDA-02
ACTGCAAACGACAAGTTACGGTAAATGTCTATTTTGGGTGTATCGAACCCCAAAATAGACTTGGGGAGTCCATGTATCTCGACGCCAAATCAAAGATTATGGCGTGAGACTTATAGCTCCCCAAACCCCTCGTCAGTTAAAGATTTGCGGTTAAGTAGGTTGGTGGAAATAAACTCAACTATCCACCAGTTATGTAAACAAGCCTCAAACTCTTACAAAGGACGTAGCTTGCTTCTCGCGAAGCGAGTATGACGAATGACGATCACCACCGCCCGCCTTTAACTGTCCCTACCTACTTACATCTTTTACCTATTCCCTGTTGCCTGAATAATTGTCCTCATATTCTCAATAGGTTCTGACTCCGATGGTAAGGATTCTGGACGGGTTTCGTCGGGTTCCAAATTCACCAGATCTCTCAACAGAGATGCAGCCACTTCTCCTAATTGCCAGGGAGGAGCAAGCTGCAATGCCTCACCCATAGCATCATACCAAAACCCTGCCCCAGCATAGAGTTCAACTTTCTCCGAACCGGTATTAACCTGAGCCAGTTTCTCCTCCAAAGCCAATGGCATCTCCACCACTTGCATATCTGAGCTGACAATTAAATCGCTGGAAGGGCTATCCGAATCACAAAGAATCACCACTTGCCAAAGATAGGTCTTCCCCACCGTTAATTCTAACTGCTCCCTTGCCAGGGATAACCTCATAATTCCTGGTGAACTCTGTAACTGAATTGGCTGACCCACAGGTTGAGGTTTACCCTGATCATTGTACTCATAGAGTCTAAATTCCATCGGTTTAATTGTCGAGTCAGGGACAAACCAAGCCAAGGTGGGATGGGTAGACAGGGTTGCCCCCAGATGAGTTTTAGGGGCAAGGGCAGTTAGGGGTATTCCGTCACCTTCGCATCCGCCCCTTGGACCCGATGACGTTGTATAATCAGTGGGTGGTTTCTGATCGGGAGGTGGCACGTATCCAGCTAAAGCTGTTGACGTCACAACTAGGGATAAACTTAAAATAAGTAGGTGGACACAATGAAACTTAAAGATGGAGATCGTCATTTTTAATTCGTCATTTGTAAGGGTTTGATGGTTATTTATTCTTGTAGGTTGGGTTGAGGAACGAAACCCAACACCATCGTTAGCCTGTTGGGTAACGCTTACGCTCTACCCAACCTACTTGCGGTGATAGGCTCCCTTTCACCTTTGATTACCCCTGGCGATATTTAGCTTATATGCAACTGCTATAGTGTACCATTCTCTACCCATAAAATTTTCATGGCTTAAACCCTTTTTCGCCAATATCTTAAAGTTAATGTCCTCTTTGCCAAACACCAAGTCAGCTCACACAAGGTTCCTTGACCAGAAATAGAGTCTCGCTTAAACTCACCCGCCAACTGTTTGGCTAAACGTCTACACTGCTTGGTGCCATGTCCTTCAGCGGATGAGCGAATACCTGCCCCATTATCTTGAATACTGAGACTGTACCACCCGTCTTTAATTTTACCAATAACCTTAAGGCGAGTCACCCCGACGGCGTGTTTACCCACATTGCACAATCCTTCTTCTATAAATTCACAGAGTCCTCGCTTTTGCTCAAAATTCAAGTCCTCCTCTACAATCGCCGCAAACTCTAAAACCTTAATCTTAATGGTTTTAAATTCCGGCAAGTCTCGCTCCAGAGTATGCCGACTAACGGTATAAAAAAGTTCATTTATCGGCAATTCTAGGTCAAGGATTAAATCATTACTCAGTTGTAATGTTTTAGTTTGATTCAACTTATCTTGAATCAATGCTTCCCGCTTAAGATACTCACAAACGTCCCAAATTTCCTGTTTAACCTGTTTAAGTTTCCCCACCAACATTTCTGAACTCAAATCTTCGTCTTGCACCAGCTTAATCACATAAGCTAAGGTTTGCATCGGTTGATTATGAATCCGATTAAATGTTTGCTCAATCGTGCGTTGGCGGACTTCAAGTTGAGACTTCAACGCCCGGTCATATTTATAGAAAGCAAAAGCACTAATGCCCATACCATTGAACACCAAAACTAACAAAACGGGAGCAACCGGAATCCACCAACCTAAACGAATAAACCCATAACTCATAGCAAGCAGGAGCAAGCTAGCCAAACTAACATAGCCAAGATTCTGCAACGACGATTGAGTCAGCCGCCCCACACTCAAAGCCAATACACCCCAACTGATAATCCAAAGATATTCCCATCTATCGGACCAAACATTCAACAGGGGGCGTCTATCCAGAACCGCACTAATAATTTGACTAACCGTATGAGCTTGAAATTCTACCCCATAAATCTGTCCAGAGGGCTGCAAATCAGTCAAAGCTGTCGTATTCACAATATCATTCACACCAGGGGAAGTGATACCAATTAAAACAACGCGATCGCGAATCCAATGTGCCGGAAAATTCCCCCGGTTAATATCATCCAAAGATAGGGTACGAAATCCCTCTCGACTATTGCGAAAATTCAGCAGAACCTGAACCCCACCCGCATCAGCATCAACATACCCTCCAGAATTAGGTAAAAAGCGAGGAATTTCAGTTTCACCAAACCGCATTGCATGAGGATCACGAGTGCCATTTTCCAGGGAAATACCTTCCGCCGCTAAATACATTTGGGCTAAGCGCAATGGAAACGAAAACTTGTATCCTAACGATGTTGGTGTTCCTAAAAGACTGCGTCTAACCTGACCATCTGTATCGTGAATAACATCAGCAAAACCCACCTGTTCAGAGGGTAATGTGGGTGGTGCAGCAATGGGCGGAAATAATACTTTGTCAATGGCAATTAGGTTTTTAATATCCCTAAATGCGGTAACTAATTCATCATGACCGGGTTCAACAGGGATATCTCGAATAATATCAATCCCGATAGCTCTAGGATTGTAAGACTGCAGTGTTCTTAATAATTTTGCTATCTCTTGATCCGGAATAGGATAAGTCCCGACTTGGCGAATATCCCCATCATTAATGCCAATAATCACAATCCGTTCATCAATGGATTCCTGGGGACGCCAACGCAGCAAAGCATCAAGAGTTATCCATTCTAAAACTTGCAGCCAACCACTGAGGCGAACGACAATCACCAATATCAGAATTACCAGTCCTGGTAGCGCTCCCCTGCGCCAGATCACAAATTCTGCTATTATTTTCTTGCCCAAACCTTGCCGCAACTGTTCCTTCCTTGACTTATCCCATTTTACTGGATTTATGTAGAGACGTTGCATGAAACGTCTCTACAATCTGGACATAACAGGGTTATGTATGCCGGATTTGGTATGACATAAGACCAATAATCAATGACATAAGACCAATGACCAATGAAAAATAACTTTTATTCAATATACCTGATTAGCGTTCATATATCAATCAATAAACCCTTCTTCTCTAGCGCGTCTTTCCGTTTGAATTCGCATATTTTTACCCGGTTCCGGATAAACATTCAGAACATCTTGGATTTTAGTCCAATAGTGACGCACCGTTCGTTCAGATACCTCCATTTTTTCGGCAACGGTTTTATCTTGCAATCCGTCTTGAAAGGCTAGATCAATAACCTGTAGCCACTCAGATTTGAATTCTCCAGGTGGCAGCTTCAGGTCTTTGGTATGGGTAATTCCCTGTAGTGCCAATTCAATCCGGTTTAACATATCTTGACTGAAAAGAGCTTTATCCGCTAAAGTAAAACCACCCTGATGACGATCAATATCTGGTTTAATTCGCACGAGTGCCTTAATGTAACTGCTTTGCACAAAAATATTCAGAGTCGGATAGTTTTCCATCAAGGTTCGCAGCAGTTGGATGCCTGTATCAACACGGGCTACCTCCCCATCTGTTTCCGGGATGGAAAGATCTATGGCGACTAAATCAGGTTGAACCCTTGCCACTTGTTCCAGAGTCATTTTTGCCGTTGTCATCTGGAAAAGTTTTGCCTCTGGATATTGCTGTTGTAGATATTCACTGGTTTTCTCCAAAATTAACCCATGATCATCTACAATAATAATTTTTCGCGGTGTTGGCTCTGATGAATCTTTGCTCATCGTAGTTTTCTTAATTAATAAAAATAAATGGATTGGCTTAAATTAACTCAACCTTACGGACTTGACAAGTGCGATCGCGAAACCCTTGCCAATGTGAGACTTCCGTGGATAGTTAGGTTTATTTTCACCAACCTACTTATGCCATTATAAAGGCACAGTTGGTGTTGGCAACTGTTTTACTCCTGTTCGTTGGGCGATCGCGCGAGCCAATTTTTCAAACTCTCGGTATACATTCCTCACCGCATAAGTATGAGCGCCAATCGCCCCGTCAGCCGGTTTGAGGTGAAAGATAGGCTTACGGGCTTCCTGAGCCATGGGCATCAAACTCTGATAGTTTTTTAGTAACGCTAAACAATTCGGATCATCGACTACAGAAATATTATGAGTCAGCGGCTGATCTAATACATCTTCATGATAAACCGTTGGAATACGCGCAATCCAACGGTTGTACGCCTTCACTGGACGATCTAATCGGGCTGAATGTTGCAAAACAACGTATCCAAGCGGCTGCATTTTACCTTGGGGAAGCTGTAAATCTGTGGCTAAACCCTTCTTTCCTGGAGAACTTTTTTTAGTTAGTCTCTCTTGCCATTCTTCGCGCCATGTTCGCAAGGTTGGACCCAGATTCCGTAACCCTTGCAACGAAAATAAATCTGGTGACAGAGGAACAACTACATAGTCGGCTGAAATTAGCGCCGCCCGATTAATTGCTCCCAAATTAGGACCAAGATCCAGTAATATAACATCAGCGTTATGAGCTAAAGCAGCGTTTTGCATAATTCTCCAGAAGGCAGACATAACGCGAAAAGCTCGTTCTTGACCCCCTCCACCTAAACAATTGGGCCACTGTGCTGAAAGCTCATCTTCAAAACCAGAAAGATATAAGTCTCCGACTAAAAGCCCTAAGTCTCCTCCAAAAAGCGATAACTGAGCTTCTTCAATGAATTCCAGGTAGGGATTATCAATATCACCTGTTCCTTTTAATAGCGGCTGTATACAATCAAAAACAGTATGAGCATCCTTGCCTAACCAAAGCTCTTCCAATCGCTCCTCGTCTAGAAATGCAGCCGTTAGATTTGCTTGAGGATCGAGATCAGCGGCAACAACTCGCAGCCCCATATCTTTATACATCCAGGCTAAGTGATAAACTAATGACGTTTTACCTACACCGCCTTTGTTATTGAAAAACGCAATAATCGTTGTGTTCATGGTTTTTTCTTAAGTGTGACTAGCAGATGGGCGTCTTCGACAACGAATTCCAAAGGTGGATTGCCGTTTTTTTGCAGTTCTTTGCGTGCCAATTGAATTCCGACTCCAAATCGCTGCACATAGCCTAAGTTCTTCATCGCTTCGGCTAAGTGAGGATTGCGGTAATCGGTTACACCGGGCTGACCAAAGTTTTGCTTAGTCACTTGACCAAAAGGACCACCAGGATTTTGGATCTCGATACGATCATTAAACCAGGTCATCCGAACAGGCGCGTATGTTCCTTCATAAGTGCGGTGCATCACGGCATTTCTTGCGAGTTGTTGTAGCGCAACAATGGGATAATCAGGCTGTCGCATTTCAATTGGCTGGGCGGTGATATCTGTGGCTACGGAAATATGAGCTTGAAGCGTTGCGTCAAGTATTCCGAGTAAATCAGTAAGTGAACCGCCAATTTCCTTCTGATCTTTAATGGGATCAGTTAACTCGCTGCCATCAATACGCAGAAATTGAATATAGGCACCCGGAATAAATTGTCGTGGATCACTACCAACGACTAAGACACCCAATACTGTTGGTTTTGGCTGGGGTTCAACTGTGACAAAGCGCATTGAGGTGAGTTGTTGCTCAATAGAGCGTTCATTTTCTTCCAGGATGTCAATGGCTAAAGATGAAGGTAAATAAACGCGACGAAATAAGTCTAAATCTAGGTCATCTAAGCTAGCCGATGGTAGAGGGAGAATATCAAAAGGTAAATCTTTTGCCCGTCTTTTTTCCGCTAAACGACGCTCTTCTTGTTGTGTAGCCGTTGCTCGGCGTGGACCCACCCGTACCCAAACCCGTCCATTGAAGCGCACAGGTGGATCATCAGATGGTTCTACGATGACAACCACTAATTCACATCCACTAATTGTTCGTTTCTGGACGATTATTTCAGGAAAAGGCAGGATATTTCCATCAGATCGCATATCGGATAGGGTGAGCAGGAGTTGGTCAGTAATTGGCAAGTTTGCACAAGTTCCGTCATTATTAACACCAATAAACAGAACTCCGGGTTGCTGGTGGTTGGGTAGGTCATTGGCAAAAGCACAAATAGCCTGACGAATGATATTTCGGTCAGATATTAAAGCTTTACGTTCCACCCGATCCGATTCCAGATCATTTAGCAGAGTTGCCAACTCCTGATCATTCATTCAGCCCTCCTTAGTAATACTTTCAGCTTAACTTGTAGTTTCTATAGTAGTGGACTGACACAGCTAAAATTGTGGAATAGATTTGACGGTGAAATTGGGCGCACACCGTGCGCCCCTACAATACTAATCCACCATTTTAGGTGTGCCACGCCAGTAGTAGTCTTTGGCAGATACTGCTTGAACATCGTCTGCCCGTTCCTAGTGCAGCGCGGCGGAAGTCCTTGAGCAGCTTTGTCTATGCTGTTAAAGCAGGGGGAGCAATGTAGAGAAGCGCCATGGCGCTTCTCTACTCTAGTTCTAAAGGTACATCTACTACTCTTATAATCGCCTTGAGGGGTGAGGGGTGTCACACCCAGTTTTGGATCAATGACTGACAGCCTAAAATTGATCTTTTATTCCTTAGCAGGAGAATATTGCACGCGATCGCACTCGACGAGAATCCCCCTGTCTTGCAGCCGCAGGGGTTCTAATTCCCCTAACCCTTAGTCATACCGCTTCCCGTAATTCCTGTATATTTGAACCACAAATGGCTTTCAGATTACGGGTAATCTTCTCAATATCCCAGTTCCACCATTGCATCTCTAACAGTTCAGCGATAACATTATCGTCAAAACGCTTGCGGATTACTTGCGCCGGATTTCCCCCCACAATCGCATAAGGTTCAACAGGGCGAGTTACTACTGATGCTGTGGCGATAATCGCCCCATCCCCTACATGAATACCGGGCATAATTGTTGCTCCATAACCTATCCAGACATCATTCCCAATCACTGTATCCCCTTTGTGGGGCCAGCTATCAGGCATAGCGACTTCCCATCCGGAACCAAAAATTGGAAAGGGATAATTGGTAAACCAATCTGTGCGATGATTCCCCCCATTCATAATAAACTTGACATCTGAAGCAATCGCGCAAAATTTGCCAATTAATAGCTGATCACCGACAAAATCAAAGTGATATAAAACATTCCGTTCAAAATTTTCTGGATTCTCGAAATCATCGTAATAGGTGTAGTCACCAACGATAATGTTAGGATTATTGATAATATTATTCAAGAAAACTAACCGAGTTTGGTCAGCTAACGGATATTTGCTATGGGGAGATGGTCCGTGAATCATAAGTAACCCTTTGGGATTCTGGCGACGGTACATCATTACCTGGACATAAATTCTGGCAAGCTGTACTAAGAAATGTTAACAATTGTTAAGTCCTTACTGTTTCCTGTTCCCCGCTCTCAAACCGTCAATTTTAATTGGGTCTGACTCCTTAGATAACCTGGATTCGGTATAGCGCGATCGCAGGTTCAGAGGCTATTCCTTAATCAAATCTTAAGAGTTTAACCCTTAACTTTAATTCAATCTACTCTAACCTCTCTTAAACAAGAAATTCCACAACGAACTATAGTAAAATTACTACAATTGATCCAAATTATTTTATGAACAGCCAATGGCTTTAACGCTTAAAATATTTGCAGATACCCTCCTCAAACAGCAGCCTGTCGATAGCAGTCAAATCTCTAACCCTGAAGATATTTATAGTCTGACCAAAGGGATAGAGTTAGAACTGCACAGTTGGGACCCTAAGGACGGAGAACCCCACCATATCCGGGTGGCTTTTGCCACAGACCGATTTAACAACAAGAATACATGGTACGCCTTTACCGACCACATTCAGATTTGGGACGGCGAAACCGTCTTGCTACCCCCAGTGTCTCCCCCAGGTTCTACCGAAGTTCTATTTAATGTGCGTTCCTGTTCCACTCATGTTGTGCGGGGACTGGATCAACAGGTGATTGATGAGATGAACTTTATCACACCAGACACCTTGGTCAGTTTTGAAGACTTGAATGTGCGCCTGGGACAAGCGGTGTGGCCCTTCCTCCAGCCCGCTGCAAAAGCCGCCTTGGGGCGGGCAATTCGCGATCGCGGTATTCCCCTAGTCATCAATTCTGCTTATCGTACCATCGCCCAACAGCTTATCCTCTACAATCACTATCGGGCAGGTAAGCGTTGCGGGATTCCACTCGCCGCCCGTCCGCCTCGTAGTAATCACCAAAGTGGTTTAGCCATCGATATCCAAGATACTGATGGCTGGCGACCCTTTCTCGAACGACATGGCTGGCGATGGTTGGGTCCGAGGGATTATCCTCACTTCGACTATATTCGCGGCGGACGTGACATTCGTAGCCTTGCTGTGCAGGCGTTCCAACGGGTTTGGAATCGATACAATCCCCAGGATCGAATTGCCGAAGATGGAGGCTATGGACCATCAACCGAACGGCGACTGAATCGGAGTATTATCGGCGGTTTTGGGGAAGTCTGGCAGGGCTTTGAAATCATTAAGTTGACAAGTCCCTACATGCATGGTAAGGATGTCCGCAAAATACAGCAAGCATTAGCAGATGCAAAAATTGATGTTGGGGTAGATGGCGTGTTTGGACCAGGAACTCAAGCAGCAGTAAAGCTGTTTCAAAAGGCAAAGGGCTTAATTGCCGATGGTGTGGTTGGACCGGCTACCCTGGTGCAACTGGGATTTTTTGGCGCACCTGTGGTTATCTCGCCACCCAAACCTGAACCCAAACCCACTACAGAACCTGAACCAGAACCAACTAAACCCCCGACTCCACCAGCCAAGGCTGTCGGACGCATCTTGGTTTCTGCGGGTCATGACCTGAAAGATCCCGGAGTCGTGGCGTTAGGCACCACAGAAGCCCAGGAAATGATTCTTATCCGTAACGCCTTGGTGCAGGAACTCCAGTCACGAGGGGTTAATTTCCTCATCGTACCCGACGACCTAGATCTTGCCGGTACAATCAAATGGATCAACGATCGCGTCCTGCCTGGGGATGTGGCGATAGAATTGGGTGGCAATGCTTTTAATGGTTCTGTGCGAGGGACTGAAGCTTATTATATTGACGGTAACGAGGAACGCAAAAAAGATGCTCAGTTAGTCTTAGAGGCGTTCTTAAAGAAAGTCCCCGAACTGCGTTTACCGGGAAAACCGCTCTCACGGGGCGTTAAACCCGATACCTTGAGTGCCAAAAATCAGCTTCCCTTTTGTCGTGAAGTTGCCGCATCATCTATTATCTTCAATATCTGCTTCCTAGACAATCCCGAAGACTTAACCTTACTCCAAGAAAACCGCGATCGCTTTGCTCAAGGTTTAGCCGATGGATTGCTGCAATGGAGTGGTCAAACGGCAAAATCGGATCAAACTTCACCCCATTTCCGACTGATTAATATCAAAATTCAAAACTACGACCATAACGAAAAAGGGCTTCTGGTCAATGGGAATTCCTATATTCCGGCGGATCTGGTAGCGAATTTAGGTGTTGATCTGACTGTGGAATCGGATATTCGCCAACTCAGTTATGGCAATATCGTGTATGTAAAAGCGGTTGATCTCCAGCCCTTTAATATCTCCGTCGGCTGGGATAATGATACCAGAACGGTATTACTGAATACAGCGACTCAAACCAATCTGGATCAGTCTGACAAGATTATCTGGTTTGGCAATGCTTCAGAAGAAGATTTAAAAGCCTTTCTCACCAGTAATAATGAAAAGGCACTTGACCAGTTCCCCGACATCCATACAATTTACATTGAAGAGGCGGAAAAAGAAGATGTTAATCACGACATAGCCTTTTGTCAGATGTGTCTGATGACCGATTTCTTACGCTTTGGCGGTTCATTACAACCAGAACAAAATAATTTTGGCGGTTTAGGGACAGCCAATAGTGATCCGGCTGGTGCATTTTTCCCAGATATCCGCACAGGTGTGAAAGCCCACATTCAGCACCTAAAAGCCTATGGAACAACCGCGCCCATTGAACATCCGCCCATCGTCAGCCCTCGGTTTCAGTTTGTCTTACGCGGGAGTGCGCCTTCTGTGTATGACTTGAGTCGGCGCTGGAGTCCTGATCCGGAGTATGGGAATAAGATTATGGCATTGGTGCGGCGTTTGCATGGAGTGGTGTCTAATGTTGAAGACACGCCTCAATCCTTCTTTATGCGTTTGAGTCATACGGTAGCGCCAATGGAGAATAACGGAAGCGATAGTCCTTGTGCGCTTTAACTGTTGTAGAGACGTTCCGCCGGAACGTCTCTACTCACTGTCTAATCCAGAAAATATATTATCTAACGCCGCTTTGTCTTTGTGATTTAACGGTACTTTTGAACTGCCCCGATCCCTTAGCCTCGTGAAGTTATTTAATCTTCGCTTTAAGAAAATAAGTCATCATTTTTCCTTTCCCTTTAACCTGGATCATACCTCGTTCTTCAAATAGATATTTATCCTGTAACTTTTTATACGTAAATTCAGTAACTTGAATTTGATCAGGGAGTCCTTGAGATTCCATGCGTGAGGCGATATTAACCGTATCTCCCCACAGATCATAACTAAACTTTTTGATGCCAATTACGCCAGCAACAACAGGTCCTGTATTGATACCAATGCGAATGCTTAAGGTCTGATTATTTTGGTTATTAAATTTGGTAATTACCTGTTGCATATCCAGTGCCATATTCGCCGTGGCTTCAGCATGATCGGAGCGGGGAGTGGGTAATCCACCCACCACCATATAAGCATCACCAATCGTTTTAATTTTCTCCAACCCGTAGCAATCACTCAATTCATCAAAGGCAGAAAAAATCCGGTTTAGTAATTCAACAACTTGCGCTGGTGGAAAGCGAGCCGATAATTCTGTAAAGCCAACAATATCAGCAAACAAAACCGTGACTTCCTCAAAGTTATCGGCGATTGTACTTTCGAGTTGTTTCAACCGTTGAGCAATTACTTTGGGTAAAATATTTAACAGTAGACGTTCGGCTTGCTCTTGTTCATAGTGTAGCGCTTCTTGCCATGCTTTACGTACCGTAATATCTTCTACTGTTCCTTCATAATATATAAAATCACCGTGGCGATCGCGAATGGCTCTTGCCTTCTCCTCAATCCAGATTTTGCTACCATTCTTGCGGTAAACTTGCGATTCAAAATCTGAAACTGTTCCGTATTTTTCGAGGATACGAATTAATTCATCGTGACGGTTGGGCTGAACGTAAAGCTGTCGATTCAGGTTAGTTAAATTTGCACATACTTCTTCCGCAGAAGCATAACCATAAATAGTAGCTAAGGTTGTATTTGCACTTAAAAACCTTCCACTTGGAGTGATTTTAAAAATTCCTTCGACTGAGTTGTCAAAACTACTGCGATATTTTTCTTCACATCTTTGAAGTTTTTGGGCTAACTGTTTAGTTTTTAATGTCAGCAGAATAAATAACGTGGCGGTTATAACACCAGAAACGGCATAAAATAAAATACGGTAAAGTTTAGTATTTCTTAAAAATAGTTGATAAGAACCGTGATAAATTTGCAGGAGCTGTTTACTCTGTTGAGCAGTGGGCAATTCCAGAATTTGCATCACCAGATTATCAACCTGAGATTCATGGGTCACAATAATTTCGGCATAGATTAAGGCGGTATCGAGTTCAGAAATACTTAAGGCAGAAGACGCTGCCAATACATCTGCATGTTGCCGAATTGCTGCCACTTGTCTCTGAATTTTTAAACTTAATTCATCATTGGGAGACAGCGTATAAATTAAAACATCGTTCAATAGAGTATTCAATCGATTGATCAAGTCATCAGCCTTTGGTTCCGCTGCGGCTTTATCAGGAAATTTTTGAATGGTATTGGGCAGAGAGGTTAAGGATTGATTGAGAATAGTTTCTTTTTTGATTACTTCTTGGATTAACTCTTTCTTGCGCTCAAATAGTGAGCGATTACGTCGTAAAGCCGACTTAATTTCTGATTCATGCTGGCTATTGACAAAATTAGGAATATCTTCTAGGGTATGGTGCAATTCCTGAAGTTGCCTTAAATCATTAAGAATAGTTTCATAATCATTCAAAGAATCCTGTTGAACCTGCAATATATCCGTATTTAAAGTTGCGCCAGTTTCCTGAAGTTGGTGTAAATTTGACAGATAGTGATGGTGTTGAGTAGAATTAATAACTTGAGCTTTAATGAATAACATTACCCATAAAAAAGCTCCGCCTGCGGCAATTCCTATATTTCGCATAGCGGAGAACTTCATAAGCAGCTCAATGTCAATCGACTTAACAGACCTTACACCCAAACAGGCGACTCGATCGGGATAGATATCCTATCCACTCCTTTCAGGAGGTGAACGGGGTAACAAAGACATCGTTTGCTCGCACTTTGCTTGCCATCACGAGCCATCAGCCGGAGAACTGCTCCAGCTAGGATATTGGCTCGGTTTAGGTTATGTCTTGTTGGATACCTTCGACCTAGAGTCGGCAAAACACTTTAAGTTCAATGTAAGCTCTACTTAAAATAACTTCCGGTTCAAATCCAGTCCGGAAGAGTTACCCAGTGCAAGGGTGTTAAGTTTGATTGAGAACTTTAATCACTAGCAGATTTGGGCGTACCAGATTGTCATTCAACAACCCTAACCTAGCTATCGCTGCTCTGTTAGGGATTGCTAGAGACAAATCTAGCAACGCAAGAGTTGAATATCCGCACTGAGTCTAAACTTGGTACAGACTTCCGAATACTTCCCTAGTTCGGATTATCTCTAA
>NZ_JAVKEW010000229.1:0-14854 GCF_040226375.1 Coleofasciculus sp. G2-EDA-02
CGCAAGGCTTGCGCCCGGTTGTAGGGGCGCAAGCCTTGCGCCCGGTTTAAAGCACGTTTGGTGTCCTAACTGTTTTGGCGGTTGCTATATTTGGCTGGGGCTAGTAATGATAACGGTAACACCCGCCCCTACTGGGGAAAACGCCACAGGTTAACGACTATCGCGCCGACACCGTTTTAACCCGAATCCTACACCCAGGGCGATTAACCCAACCACGGAGGTTGGTTCTGGTACTGAGGTTACATCATCTGTACTCGTCAAGGACTGATTAGCAACGGCAAAATTCTCGATATCGGAAACTTGGTTATCCGTGGATGTACTGAGAAGATTATTAGCAGAACCCGTACTATTACTTGCCAGATCCCAACCAATAACATCAAATGCTTGCAAATCCAAATCGCTAATGCTTAAGAGTTCGCCACTTCCTACTGTCGGGTTCATGATTCCCAAACTTTGGTTATTCTTCCAGTGACTGGCTTGGTGTCCATCTCCGTTATAGCTACCCGTGGCAAATAAACCCAGGTTTGTTTCCCCCCCATCAATGGAAAAATACGCCGTGCTACCGGCGGCTAAGTCCAAAATACCCCGGTTGGCACTATTTTCAGAGTAGCGAAATAGATCCAGTGGGCTAAAAATTCTGTACCCATCAAGTGATAAGGGAGCGCCTAGTCCATCGGGTTCGGAATAGTAGTCTACAGTATCTACGCCACTAGAAAACCCCAAAGCATGACCGATTTCATGAGCCGCTATTCCCACGAAATCGAAAGCATTACTGCTGATTCCATCACTACGATTAAAGTCGAAATTGAAGTCACTGTTGAATTTAATCGTCGCATCAGTCGAGCGATGGTTCCCTCTGATTAAGCCGAGAGCCTTGGCATTTGCTCGGTTGATATCCAGATAATAATTATTGGTGGTGTCATTATTATCCCTGATCCTATTACCCGAAAATGGATCGGTCGTCAGAAAATCAAGAAACGCACCGGTTTGCAGATTGGCAACGGCTGTATAATCATCGGTAGATAATCGGTCATTGCTTAAGGCATTGCGAACATTAGCATATTTCTTGTCAACTCTGTTGCTACTCGCCTGACCTAAAATGTTAGAACCCAGCGACTCAAAACCAATGTTAATGTTGATGGTAACAGCATCGATTAATAGATCAGACCAAAGCTCTCCAGCCGCCGTGAATCCATTGAGTGCCTGTTGAGAAGTCCCCGATGACGGACTAAAGTTAAATTGTAGGGCTTGTGCGGCGGTTGTGCCCAAACTGATTTCTACGGCAAAGACAATAGCTGTTAATGGTGTGAGTGATCGGACATACTGATCCAGATGTGAGGGCTTATTTTTCATAACTCGCCTAACTCAATAATGTTTGTTCAACGATGCACTCTATATCCATCCATCCAATAATCTAACACAACGGATATTTCGTCATTTGTCATTCCTCACAGAAGTATTGCATTCAAAACCCTGTCCGACTAGGGAAGCGACGGATAAAGTCGGGGCGGGTTTAGGGGCGGGTTTAGTTACATCTGGGTGTAACCAAAAAGATAGTAGTGAAACCCGCCCCTACACAGAACTCAAAACTCAAAATTTATTGCGGTGCGATCGCATACTCAACTAACTGGGCTAATTTCTGTCGTAGGGTTTCTAGCCCTAACCGCTGGCTAGCAGAAATAAATACCCCTTGGGGAAATTCTTCTTGGGCTACGGCTAGGGTATCGCTGTCTGCTTGGTCAATCTTATTAAACACCACCAAAATCGGTCCGGGTGTCACGGGCATGTCTGCCAAAATGGACATGACTGAACGAATATGATTTTGCCATGCGGGATGGGATAAATCCACCAGATGTATTAAAGCATCGGCTTCTGTCACCTCTTCTAGGGTGGCGCGGAAGGAATCGACGAGGGGGGGTGGTAATTCGTGAATGAATCCCACGGTATCGGTGAGCAGAATATTAATCGATTCCCCTGTCTCCGTCTCGGTAATCGGTAGGCGTCGGGTGGTGGGATCGAGGGTGGCAAACAATTGATCGGCTGTGTAGACTTCGGCATTAGTTAATGTATTTAACAACGTCGATTTGCCAGCATTTGTGTAACCAACAACAGAAATAGTCGGTACATCCTGCTTCTGGCGTCGTTGTCGCATCCGCGATCGATGTGCCTGCAACTGGTTCACCTCTTGTTGCAATCGGGCAATCCGGCGCTGAATTGCACGGCGTTCGGTTTCCAGTTTGGTTTCCCCAGGACCGCGAGTGCCAATTCCGCCCCCTAACCGGGACATAGCTTGACCTCGACCTGTCAGGCGTGGCATCATGTATTCTAACTGCGCTAATTCGACCTGTAATTTCCCGGCACGGGATTGGGCGCGTTGGGCGAATATATCTAATATTACTTCGGTGCGATCAACGACTCTTACCCCGGTTTGGGCTTCTAAGTTGCGGACTTGGGCGGGGGATAAGTCGCGGTCAAATACGACCAGATTTGCCCCTAATGTCTGCACCGTCAGGGCAATTTCCTGCACTTTTCCCGCGCCGACAACGGTTTGGGGATGAGGGTGCGATCGCTTCTGTCGCATCGTCTGTAATACTTCCCCTCCGGCGGTTTGCACCAGTCGGGCAATTTCGGCTAACCCATCTTCAAAGCGTTCCTTGGTTATATCCCCTGTCATCACCCCCACAATCAACACTCGATCTTGATCGACATCAACATGTTGGGCGATAAATTCACGGCGAAATTCGGCTTCGAGTCCTTCGACTAAATCCAAGAAATCTTGTTTTGTCAACAGATCCAGACTTAATGGTGGGGACATAAGCCAATTGGGTTGACTATCACCATCTTGTCTGGAGGAGTGAGTAACTGGAATCAGATGGGCTAAATAGGTTTCTTGCACATATCCGGTGGCGCCACCCCCCCGCCGTTCAAATCCCGACTCACTCACGGTGAGCATGACTAAAGCATCCAAACGCTGAATCGCCATGGCGGTTAAGTCGGCGTTACGCAGGGTATGTGATTTGAGTTGAGTCGCAATGCAGCGAATCCCACACAATCGTTCTGCACCATAGCGGGGTAATTCCAAGGGGGAGATTTTGGTTTGAGTGGGTGTTCCTACTCCTACCCGAATCACCTGTCCTCGGCGATTGAGGTAGGTACACAGTGGCTGTTTGATATCCGCACTAATCGCTGCCAACCGTTGGGCAAATTCCGGTGTGGTCAAGCGATCGCCGGGTAAGCGCTGTTGATATAGGCGTTGCAGTTGTTTGAGTTGGCTGGGCTTTAAGCCGACAAGATTGCCATAGATCGTTTCGATAGGCGACTTCCAGTAAACTGGCTCCTGACTCTACTTTTGTTTATTTTAGCGAGTTTGTTATGGGTCATTGGTCATTTTTCATTGGTCATTGGCGAACCGGGGATTGGCAAACCGGGGATTGGGTGAAGCATTCGCGTTGGGACTTTGGTAGAAAACCGATAGATTTGGGCGCGAATGCTTCACCCCTACGAATGCATGCATCTCCCCATCTCCCTCTTGACAGGTATCTCTGGGGTGAGATAATGTCAATATAGCTAGATAGTAATTTAGTAAATAAGTAAATCAAACCAGTCACAGGGAGATAAGCCAATGCTATTTCGTCAACTGTTTGACAGTGAAACGAGCACCTATACCTACCTCATCGCTGATGTAACCACAAAAGACGCCATTTTGGTCGATCCGGTCAAAGAACAGGTGGATCGCGATCGCAAACTTCTCGATGAGTTGGGATTAACCCTACAGTATTGCCTAGAAACGCACATTCACGCCGATCACGTCACCGGAACCGCCCAACTGCGCGAGAAGACCCAATGTCAGGGTGTGGTTCCCCAAAATGCCTCTGCTACTTGTGCTGACCGCTTCTTGGGGGATGGTGAGGTATTAATGGTGGGTTCAGTTGAGATTGTGGCGATCGCAACTCCGGGTCATACCGATAGTCATAACGCCTATTGGGTGAATCGCGATCGGGTTCTGACTGGGGATTCTCTGTTAATTCGGGGATGCGGTCGAACTGATTTCCAAAGCGGTGATGCAAGCACATTGTTTGATTCCATTACCCAAAAGTTATTTAGTTTACCCGATGCAACCCTGGTGTATCCCGGACATGATTATCGGGGACATACCGTCTCCACAATTGGCGAAGAAAAACAATGGAATCCCCGATTAGCGAATCGCGATCGCGCCAGCTTTATCGAATTGATGAATAACCTAAATCTTCCTGACCCCAAAAAGATTATGGAAGCTGTTCCCGCTAACGAACGCTGTGGCAAAGTAGCGATAAAAGCATAAAAAACAGGGATTTCTGTAGAAGTCTACACCAATAGGTTAAGTTAGAAACTTTTGCACATAGATAAGGAGAAAAACTCATGGTTTTAGCCAATGCCAACAATCTACAAGAAATTGATGCCCAAACCTTAAAACAATGGCTGGATCGTCAACAAGTGATGCTCATTGACGTGCGGGAACCGGGAGAATATGCTAGCGAACATATTCCTGGGGCAAAATTAATGCCACTGTCTAACCTGAATCCCGCAGAGGTTAAACCGGAAACAGATCAACAGGTTGTATTGTACTGTCAAAGCGGGAATCGCTCAAAAAAAGCCGCCCAAAAACTCTTCGATTCGGGAGTTGAATCCGTGACTCATCTTCAAGGCGGATTGCCAACTTGGAAAGCGGCTAGTTATCAAACCCAGGTGAATAAAAATGCGCCAATTAGTTTATTCCGACAAGTGCAAATTGTGGCAGGTACATTAGTCTTTACGGGAACCGTATTGGGCGCGTTTGTCTCTCCTTGGTTTTTAATTTTGAGTGGTTTTGTTGGTGCAGGATTGGTCTTTGCTGGGGTGAGTGGAACCTGTGCGATGGGTATGTTACTGGCAAAACTTCCTTACAACCAAAGAGTTTAAATGTGATAGGTTACTGATTTAAGGTTGGTGGGCAATGCCCACCCTACAGGGTGTTGACCCATTAAAAATAACCAAGGACAAATGACAAATGATGACTTGGATAATTGGGCTAATTCTCGCCGCCGGAATTGGTATTAGTTTGGGGTTAATGGGTGGCGGAGGTTCGGTGCTAGCCTTGCCCATTTTAGTGTATGTAATGGGGGTGGAAGCGAAAAGCGCGATCGCGATGACGTTGGTTATCGTGGGAACCGTTAGCCTGATTGGGGTTATCCCGCACTGGCGGCGAGGAAATGTGAATTTCAAAAAGGCGTTTATGTTCGGCGCGGCGACGATGTTAGGCGCGTTTTTGGGGGCAAAGTTAGCCTTTTTTGTCAGCGGAACATTTCAGCTTATTTTATTTGCGGTAATGATGATGATTGCGGCTGGATTTATGATCCGCAAAAGTCGTAAATCAACTAAACCCGATCACGACTTGCAGTATTATCCTGCACCAGTGTGTAAATATTGTTGGTTGTGGATGCTAACTGAAGGGTTAGGAGTGGGCGTATTGACGGGTTTAGTCGGGGTTGGGGGTGGGTTTGCGATCGTTCCAGCGTTGGTATTATTAGGAAATACGCCGATGAAGGAAGCTGTGGGGACTTCATTATTAATTATTGCCTGTAACTCGGTGGCTGGATTTCTGGGATATTTGGGACAAGTTCCCCTTGATTGGGGATTAATGGGTTTGTTTATTGTGGCGGCGAGTGTGGGGATTTTAGGTGGGGCGTATTTGGCGCAGTATGTAAAAGCCCAACAGTTACAAAAGATTTTTGGTTATTTTTTAATTGCCGTAGCTGCGTTTATTTTATTTCAAAATCGTCAGGTTTTTACCTCACAACAGAATCAGACGGAATCAAGGGAGAAGCCGGGGGAGCAGATGATCAAGTCTTGTGTCGCTGCGGTTAACCACCCAGTTTAGGAAAAGTTTGAAGTTGATACCTTTTGATACCTTTTGATACCTTCGGGTAGGTTTTTCTAGGGACATAGGATATTTAATGGATTCAGTTGGACATATCGCCATGTCGCACAGTTGAGAGGACTGGCACTGCTGAGACACAAGGACAAATCAGTCAATATCTGTTAGATACATCAGGCATTTGATGGGTGTGAGTCTCACGAAGCCGGTGAAGTGGATTTAAGTGATCCGCTTCTCCGGCTTTTTGCTTGTTTCGAGCAGTTCGATACAAACTGGGGCGTGTTGCTTGCTCCCTCTGCTCCCCCTGCTCCCCCTGCTCCCTCTGCTCCCCCTGCTCCCTCTGCTCCCCCTGCTTTTAGCGCTTAAGTTGACACCAATGCACGTCGGTGCGCCCCTACAATTGCCACCCAAAAGGGTAAACAACGATCCAATTTGACAATTAAAAGGCAATTCCGTTATTGTGAAATTAAGACTTGTAAACTTTTGTAAACAATAGAATTCAGAAAAACATTATGACGATTACTCCTTTAATGCCTAGCCAAAAGACGGCTTGGCAGAAATTAGTAAACCGAGAAATTAGCTGTGAATTTGCCCTCAAACTCTTAATCGATAATCGCGGAATCCTCAACCAAGATCAACTTGACGCCGAAGTCAGCACTCGCTTCTTTCGCCAACTCTCTAATCGCAGCGATTTACCCCCGGTGATTCCCCTGTTACTTTGGCGCGGTTGCTACTATTTGGGATGTCCCATCTCTCTGACACCAGAAGCGATTCAGACATTGTGCGATCGCACCCTGACGGAGGTTAAATTTATTCCCATAGCCCCCAAGAGTTATCGCACTTGGCATCTGAGTCAAACCTATAACGGTAATAATATCACATCTACGTCCCCGGTTAATCCGATTACTGGGGAATCAGAACCCGAAGATATTACTGAAACCACCGAACTTTATCTCAAGAAAGCCGATAACCAAATTACCCGGATTAAAACCATTATCTCCGGTGCCCTCCGCAACCGTGCCAGCGATATTCACCTGGAACCTACACCGGAAGGATTGCGAGTGCGGTATCGGATTGATGGGATTCTCCGGGATATTACCACCCTACCCGCTGATATTAGTCGCCCTTGTATTGTCGCCCTGAAAGTAATGTCTAATATGGATATTGCGGAAAGTCGCCGCCCCCAAGATGGGCGGATTGGCGAAAATTATACCTCTGGTGACGAAACCGATTTGGGTTTGGATATGCGGGTGAGTACCCTTCCTTGTGTGGGAGGAGAAAAAGTAGTAATTCGCTTACTTCCCCGACGAAATCCCTTTTCGGGTTTAGCCGATTTGGGATTTTCACAGAAGAAACTGAATATCTATAAGAATTGGTTACAACAACCCCAAGGAATGGTTATTCTTACCGGTCCCACGGGTTCGGGAAAAACCAGTACATTGTACAATTCCTTGCAATTTGTGGCAACTGAACATGTGAATGTGGTGACGGTAGAAGATCCGGTAGAATATGTTTTACCTCGGATTACTCAAACCCAAGTTCATGAAGCGGCGGGGATGACATTAGCGGCGGGTTTACGTGCTATTTTACGCCAAGATCCGGATATTATTATGGTGGGCGAAATCCGGGATAACGAAACGGCAGAAACGGCGATTCGTGCTGCATTAACGGGACATTTGGTTTTAACCACGTTGCATACTAATGATGCCGTGAGTGCGATTCCTCGGCTGAAAGATATTGGACCTGATCCGGGTTTAGTCAGTGATGCGTTATTAGGGATTGTGGCACAGCGTTTAGTCCGGAAAATCTGCCCTCACTGTGCCGAACCTTATAATCCTACGGAAAAGGATTTACGAAAATTAGGGGTATCGAGGGAGGAGGCAAATCCCCAAGCTTGGCGTCAGGGAAAGGGTTGTTCTAAATGCTTTAATTCTGGCTATTTAGGGCGGGAAGCGATTGTGGAAATTTTAAATGTTGATGATAGGGTGCGGCAGTTAATTTATGAGGGAAGTATGACTCAGTTACATCAGTATTTAGAGGAAATTAGTTTTGATTCGTTTCGGATGGCGGCAATTGAAAAGGTGACGCAGGGAGTTACTACGTTAACCGAGGTATTGCGGGTGTTACCTCACAGTGCTTTATACCGAAAGGTTCCCTAAAGGCGATAATTTTTGGGTGTTATGGGTGTAGGTTGGGGGTTGACTTTTCTGGAGATTTTAGGTATTTTTATATCATGGGAAAATGTGCCGTCCTATAAACCCCGAATAAGCCTTATACCAAGTTGCATTCAAAGATATAACTTTCTCTCCCCCTGCTTCCCCTGCTTCCCCTGCTTCCCCTGCCTCCCCTGCCTCCCCTGCCTCCCCTGCCTCCCCTGCTTTTCCTATCTACTATGTTTGAGCGCAACTCGGTATTAATCTAATCCTGGGGCTTTGGTTTAACTAGAAATACATTCAAGCCACCGATTTTTTGTTCAAGTTCAAGATAAAATTTTTCTTCAATTCCCTGCCGTAGTACCTGATTAGTTGTATTGCCATAAACAATCCATAAACGTGATTCAATTGGTGGTAATTCGCGCAGCCAATTTTCTACATCAATTTTTTGAATGTCGTCTTTATTAGTTTCAAATTCAATTAAATTTTTGACATAAATGGGAGCAGAACCGCGATGATAGTGTTCGAGCGGTAAAGCTAATTCATGAATAATTGACCAGACAATAATATCATTGGGTTTTTCATTAGCGTTGATGAGTTGGGCGACGCGGCGATAATGATCTGATGCTCCCATGTAGCGTTTTTGGGTGGTGTAATAGTAAAATAAACCACTACTGACAGCAATAGCATAAACAACGGCTATCCCCCAAGCAATGGGACGCCACTGAGACCAAATCTCTCGAAATCCAATCGCTATAAGGATGAGAATGTACGGCAAGACAAGCATCACATAACGGGTATTCCAAATTGAGAAAAAGAGGAGAGAAAATACTAAAATGGTTGCTGTTGGCACAAATGCCCAAGCTAAAACCCAAATCAGCTTCTCTGATTGTCGTTTCCGGAAAACAGCAATCCCGATGACAGCCACCACCATGAGGATATAAAGTTGTAGAAAGCGAGTTAGATAAGGGGGAGGTGGTGGGTAGGAAAAAGCGGTCAATATTCTTAGTTCCCGTAACACCTCATTCACACCCGGAATCGGCAGACTTAACCGATGCGCTCCGGATGAGTCTTGAACCGATAAACCAACAGGAATACTGGCGACGAGGATGAGCAAAAATGCTGTACCGAACTTGAGGAGTCGGGAGGGATGCCGATAATATTTCATCCCGATTATAATCAGATCAGGAAATAACAATGCACCATTTAGTGGTGTGGTAATGATTGCCAGAAACCTGGTAAAAACCCACCAAAAGCGACTGGAAAGATTTGTGGGCTGGTTAAGAGCATAAGCAAGTGCCAAGGTTCCCCCTAATCCCAAGCAAACACTCATTGTGTAGTAACGGACTTCTTGGGCGTGATTGATAAATAAGGGCGAAAGGGTTAACATCAAAGCCGCCATTAAACCAATGGCGTCGGTAAACAAATAACGCCCCAGTCGATAAACCAGGAAAACACTGCCTAATGCAAAAAGAATCGCTAGTCCTCGTAACCAAGCATCACGGTTACCGAATAGCATCCAGAAATGGAGAAGGATGTAATAGAGAAGGCGTCCCCGATTAAAACTAACATCTTGAGCATCGGCAATACTAATGAACTCATCAATCCACAGACCTCGTTGCTCAAGTTTATAGAGATATAGACTTGTCGCCAATAACATAATTAGGCTGATGGGAAGCCATTGTCTTAACCGACTGAAGTTAGACAATTTTTGTGATATTCTTAACATTTTATGGTCTCAAAAAAATAATTATGGGTGGATTGTATCAGCAATATTCCTGGAAATCAATAGTCAATCATACCAATTCGCTTTAATTATAAAGATAGATTAATATTAATCCTGGCACTCAATCGGGGCGGGTTTAGTTGCATCTGTTGTGAGGTAAAAAACGATAACAGTGAAAAGAGCCCCGGGAAGACGCGATGCAAGAAGCATCTCTACAGTTTCCCATGATTTTATTGATTGAGTTCTATCGATGTAGCATCCCTAGTAGTCGGTGATGCAAGCGCTACAGTTAGGAGTAAGCTGGTTTACGGCGTTCTTAGCAACTCACTATGGCAACTATCAACGATAATTACCTGAAACTCAAAGCCGGCTACCTGTTTCCCGAAATTGCCCGCCGGGTGAATACCTTTGCTCAAGCTAACCCCGATGCCGATATCATTAAACTGGGAATTGGCGATGTTACCGAACCCTTACCCGAAGCCTGTCGCACCGCGATGATTCAAGCGGTAGAGGATATGGGGAATCGGGAGTCCTTCCGAGGCTATGGACCCGAACAGGGGTATCCCTGGCTGCGGGAGAAAATAGCCGCCCAGGATTTCCAGGCGCGGGGATGTCAGGTGGATGCATCGGAAATCTTCATCTCCGACGGTTCTAAGTGCGATACGGGCAATATTCTAGATATTTTTGGCAAAACTAACAAAATTGCCGTAACTGACCCCGTTTATCCCGTCTACGTGGACACAAATGTGATGGCGGGACATACCAGAGAGGTGAACGAGAAGGGTGAATTTGAGGGATTAGTATATTTGCCGATTACCGCCGAGAATAATTTTACGGCAGAGATTCCGTCTCAGCAGGTGGATTTGATTTATCTGTGCTTCCCGAATAATCCCACAGGCGCTACGGCTACTCAGGAAAACCTGAAGGCGTGGGTGGATTATGCGAAAGCGAATGGGTCAATTATTTTCTTTGACGCGGCTTATGAAGCGTTTATCACCGACGAGAGTCTACCCCATTCTATCTATGAAATTGAAGGGGCGCGAGATTGTGCGATCGAGTTTCGTTCGTTTTCTAAGAATGCGGGGTTTACTGGAACTCGTTGTGCGTTGACAGTTGTCCCCAAAACCTTAACCGCGAAAGCATCAGATGGTTCAGATGTGGAACTCTGGAAGCTGTGGAATCGCCGCCAGTCTACCAAGTTTAATGGTGTGTCCTATATTGTGCAACGGGGGGCTGAGGCGGTGTATTCTGATGAGGGACAAGCGCAGGTGAAGGCGTTGGTTCACTTTTATTTGGAAAACGCCACGATTATTCGTCAGAAATTAACGGAAGCGGGATTAAGTGTGTATGGAGGGGTTCATGCACCTTATATTTGGGTGAAGACACCCAATGGTTTATCCAGTTGGGATTTCTTCGATAAGTTACTGCAAACCTGTTATGTTGTCGGAACGCCGGGTTCTGGATTTGGGGCGGCGGGTGAAGGCTATTTCCGGATTTCGGCGTTTAATAGTCGGGAGAATGTGGAAGAGGCGATGAAGCGAATTACCCAGAAGTTTAAGGTTTAGACTTAACAGAACCCCGACTGCTTAAAGCAATTGGGGTTCTAATTTAGAAATCTTTTCGAGGGGATCAGTTTTGCTTTAACACCGCCGCGTGATGGCGAATGTGGTCTTTAACGAACGAGGAAATAAAATAATAGCTGTGATTATACCCTTCTTGGAAGCGTAATGTTAAAGGAACCCCAGCTTTTTCACAGGCTTGGGCAAAGATACCGGGAAGCAATTGCTGCTTTTCTAAAAAGGGATCGGCTGTTCCTTGATCAATGAGAATTGGGCGCTTATATCCAACGGTTAAAACTAATTCGCTAGCATCATAGATGCGCCAGCTTTCTTTATCTTCACCCAAATAATTTGTAAAGGCTTTTTGTCCCCAAGGGCACTGTGTTGGTGCCGCAATGGGGGCTAAAGCGGAAACGGATGTATATTGATCAGGGTTTCTTAAGGCACAAATCAGCGCTCCATGACCCCCCATGGAATGACCAAAAATGCCTTGATGATCGATTTGAGCCGGGAAATGTTGGGCAATGATTGCCGGCAATTCCTGAACCACATAGCTATACATTTGATAATGATCTGACCAGGGTTCTACTGTCGCATCGACGTAAAAACCGGCGCCTGTACCGAAGTCCCAGTCGTCATTTTCTCCCGGAATTCCTGTATCGCGGGGACTGGTATCCGGCGTCACTAGCATTAATCCATACTTCGCCGCAAATTGCTGCGCCCCGGCTTTTGCCATGAAATTTTCTTCGGTACAGGTTAAGCCGGAAAGGAAATAGAGAACGGGGACTCGTTCTGATTTGGCTTGAGGCGGTTGGTAAACAGCAAACCGCATTTTAGTGTTGCAGGTTTGAGAGTGATGGGAGTAAAAGCCAACTGTACCACCGAAGCATCGATTTTCTGAGATAATTTTGGGGGCTGTGGACATAGATTAATTATGTAGTGATCGGCAGTAGATGTGGCTTTTTAAGTCGGCTGTTTTGATACCTGACGCACAACCCATACCCGCAAGACGACTAATATTCACTATTGATCCGATAAAGCATGAAGCAAGCGTCAGTCTTGTTTTATTGTCCCACAAGCAGGCTAGCATCGTCTGCTGGAGATGAGTGATTATTCGGGAACGCTGCTCACGGGGGTAGAGTTGTCACAGGCGGAAAAAGCGGCTATGGTATCTGCGATCGCTCATCCGGAAACATTCTCTCCTACCCCTTATGTTCCCTGGCTTGCTTTTGAAGTGATGCCGAGGGCGCGATCGCACGATGGCGGGATCGTCTAAAATCAAAGCAATATCCGGATTGAGGGGCTATAGTAGAGTAGATTTACCTTTAACTGTATACATTTAGAGTCGTACACCTCACTCTTGCGTAACACTGGCTAACTGATTTCCGTATATTTCCGTGAAATCAGGAACTATAGAAATTCTTATAACTCTGGTGATACTACCTGGAAACGTTTTAAGATCCTTAGGGATGGACAATTGAGCCTTTCTCGTTTTCAATTAGAAAACGGAGAATAGCTAGAGAACCCCCCAATAGAATCAATGGCGTATAAACTCATAAGGAGTAAAGTCACACCAATGGCAGTCAGTCTATTCAGTGACAATGAGTGGTAGTTCAGTTTTAAATGTGAGGTAAGAGCGATGAGTGATGGTATGGCATTCCTGACAGGGGCTGCCTTTGCGGGGGTAGCGCTTCTGTTTATGATGAAAGGCGGAGATAGTCTTGGCATTACGAATGCTCCTCCCTCTCAAACGGCTCAACTTCCACAGAGCAATCCTTATAATCCCTATAATCCCTATGATCCTACTTATGGGCAGAACCCGCAAATGCCAACTCAGACGACACCGGGTTTTGCCGGAAATGATTTTGAACAGCAGCAGGTTACAGTAGAACGCATGAGAGCCATGCTGGAGCAGCAACGCGCCGAAACTGAACAGTTAAAAGCGCAGGTGCAAAACCAGCAAGCGTTGATTGATAATCTTTTGGGACAAAATAATCCCAATAATCCCAATAATCCCAATAGTTTCATACCACCTCGGATTGAAGCAGCGCCCCCTGTAACTCCTCTGGCGCAGTCTGAGCCGGATAATTCAATTATTTCCGGCTTGGTTTGGGGATTGGGGGGTATGGCGGTAACGATTAGTGGCGGTGTAGTCGTGGTGGGATTATTGGCGGTGCTGTCGCGACAACAACAACCGCGTCAATCTCGGACAACTTACGTTGTTCCCCATCCCTACAATGCGCTTCCTTACGCCCCCTCAGCTAGACGACGCACTGAAGTAATACCGCCTCCTCTTGATGATAGACAAGTGGATTATGTCGAATATGAGCGTTAGTATGAGAAGACAGCTAATTGTTTAGATTTGTATAGCCAACTCAGGTATAGAACGATATATGGCTGCCGCCGTCTTAATCGAGAACCTAAAAAAATACTACGGGGAAGTCGAAGCCGTGAAAGACATATCCCTGAACGTCGAAGCCGGCGAAATTTTTGGCTTACTCGGTCCGAATGGGGCGGGGAAAACCACAACGATTCGCTGTCTGTGTACCTTAAGTAAACCGGACGCGGGTAAGATTGAGGTATCGGGAATTTCTGCGATCGCGAATCCTAGAGCCGTCCGCCGCCGCATCGGTTATGTCGCCCAGGAAGTGGCACTAGATAAAGTGTTGACAGGTAGGGAGTTACTGCAACTGCAAGGGGATTTATATCACCTACCCAGCAGCATTGCCAAAGAGCGCGTCAATACCATGATAGAGGTGCTCGGCTTACAGGAGTATGCCGATAAAAAGACAGGAACCTATTCCGGCGGAATCCGCAAGCGTCTGGATTTAGCCTCTGGCTTACTCCATAAACCCGATGTTTTAGTTCTTGATGAACCCACCGTGGGACTCGATATCGAGAGTCGGGTGGTGGTGTGGAATTTCCTGCGTCAACTGCAAAACGCTGGCACCACTATATTTATTACCAGCCACTATCTGGAAGAAATAGATATCTTAGCCGATCGCGTGGCAATTATCCACAAAGGCGTTGTCATTGCCGAAGGTACGCCCTCTCAGTTAAAGGATAACGTGGGTGGCGATCGCATTACCCTCCGCATCCGGGAATTCTCGCCCATGGAAGAAGCCCAAAATGCTAAGGAAAAGCTTGAGGTGTTACCCTTTGTCCAAGAAGTGATTATTAATACGGCGCAAGGGAATTCCCTAAACTTAGTCGTCAAACCTCAAAGCGATGCATTGACTAACATTCAGCAATCCTTAAAAGACGCCGGATTACCCATCTTTGGCATAGCCCAATCTCGACCTAGTTTAGATGATGTCTACTTAGCCGCCACCGGTCAAACCCTAATGGATGCTGAACTCGCGGCGGCGGGAACAAGAGATGCAAAAGCCGAGAAAAAGCAACGGATGAAGGAATGATGAGAGCGCAGGGGGAGCAATGTAGAGACGCGCCATGGCGCGGGGGGGCGGAATGTATAGACCCGCCCTGGCGCGGCGTGTAGCAATGTAGATTAGTAGCCTGGTAA
>NZ_JAVKEW010000230.1:0-79848 GCF_040226375.1 Coleofasciculus sp. G2-EDA-02
ACTGCAAACGACAAGTTACGGTAAATGTCTATTTTGGGTGTATCGAACCCCAAAATAGACTTGGGGAGTCCATGTATCTCGACGCCAAATCAAAGATTATGGCGTGAGACTTATAGCTCCCCAAACCCCTCGTCAGTTAAAAACTGTTGTTCCAGACGTTCCGCCGGAGGAGTCTCTACCAAATGATCTGTCCTAACCGCTATGGCGGTTGCTATAGCTAAAACATCTAGCGCTAATTATACGAAAATAGAACTGTAGCCCATCCTTTCCCATTTAACCTTGAGTCAATCACCATCCTCTGCCCCTAAACCCAGCCGAAACCACCAAGACTACTATATTCACCGCGCTCGTGCGAGTTTGCGGCACACCTTGTCTTGGTACAACAACCTGCATCACCGCCGCCCCCATCCGGATGTGGAACTGCAAGCGGCATTACAAAATGAACTGGAGGTATTGCAGTTTAGCTTGGACAAACTTGACCAAAGTGTGATTCGCATTGCCACCTTTGGTTTAGTCAGTCGCGGTAAATCGGCTGTCGTCAATGCTTTGCTGGGTCAAAAAATCTTACAAACGGGTCCCCTGCATGGGGTAACGCAGTGGCCCAAGTCGGTACATTGGGCGCCCGGTGGTGAGGGGAAAGTGCTCTTAGAGTTAATTGATACGCCGGGATTGGATGAGGTTCAGGGAGAAGCACGGGCGCAGATGGCGCGACAGGTGGCTTCCCAGGCGGATTTAATTTTATTTGTGGTGGCTGGGGATATTACCCGCACGGAGTATGAGGCATTGTCTGAACTGCGTCAAGCCCAAAAGCCTCTGATTCTCGTATTTAACAAGATTGATTTGTATCCAGAACAAGATAGAGAGGCGATTTACCAGCAACTGCAAGAACTAGGTACAGGCAGTCCCCGCGATCGCCGCTTACAAAAGATGTTATCACCCGAGGAGATCGTCAGGGTAGCCGCAGAACCGTCACCCATACAAGTGCGGGTAGAATTGCCTGATGGAAACGTCAGTTATGAATGGGAAACTCTACCGCCGCAGGTGGATGAGTTGAAGCAAGCTATTTTAAAGATACTCAATCGCGAAGGGCGATCGCTGTTGGCACTCAATGCCCTGTTTCAAGCCCGAACTGCTCAAGTTAACATTGCCCAGAAAACTGTTGCCCAACGTAAAACGGAAGCCGAAGATTTAATCTGGCGCTTTGCTAAGTATAAAGCTTTGGCAGTGGCGCTCAATCCGATTGGTGTCTTGGATATTTTAGGTGGAACTGTAGCAGACTTAGCACTGATTCGTTCCTTATCCCGACTCTACGGTTTACCGATGACGAGTTATGAAGCAGGAAAACTATGGCGCAAAATATTAATCAGTTCCGGGGGCTTGCTTTTGGGTGAACTGGGAAGTAGTGCGCTGTTGGGAATGGGCAAAAGTGCCTCGGCTGTTGTCAGTACAGTAGATAGTATTGGCGGTATCACGGCTTATGCTGGAGTTGCTGTGACTCAAGCTGGGATTGCCGGGTATGGCGCATACACGGTTGGTCATGCGGCGCAAGTCTATTTAGAACAAGGCTGCACTTGGGGACCTTTGGGTGCGAGTCGTGTAATTCAAGATATTCTCAATCAAGTTGAACCGGATATGATTCTCTATCGCCTGCGACAGGAACTGGGTCAACACTTATCTTAGGATTTTCACTACGACAAACCACATTGTTCCAATTTAGCCGCGATCGCTTCAGCGTGACGCCACCAGTCGTAATAGCCTCCCACCCAGCGACGGGATGGCAAATGTCCGGCTGGAGCTTTAAGATTAAAGTGATAAGCTGTATCCGGAAAGTGAGGATTGTAAACCGACCAACCCACGCGATCGCAAAAACTGGCATAATCCCCTTCAACCTCTTGATAGATGCGGCTTTGCACCGTAAAGCCAAAGTGGTTTTTACTGTATTTTACCCATAGCTGATCCAAAGTACGCAAGTCTTCACAGGGTAATTCGTGGATATCATCCAGCTTCAGATAATAACCCGGTGTTTTGCCACACGCCTGACACAATAATGTCCATGTTTCTTTATCCGCTTGTTGCCATTTATGGGTAACCAACAGTTGCTTTAATCGTCGATAGTCAATCCCCACTTCTGAGGTGAGAGTATTCCCTGGGATTGGGCAAGTTGTAGGGTGCCAGAGGTTGATAAAATGAGTGCCTACCGGGGGAGAAGTAGGAGGTGTCAGAGCTGTTATCACCTGATCAGCCGATTGATAGCGTTGCTTAAGGCTATAGTGGATTAACTGATCTAGGATTTTCCCCAGGCGATCACTAATTTTAGTTCCAAGGGGTAAGAAATCTCGCCAAACCCACGTTTCGTTAAATGCATCATACAGATCAAAGGGGGATACCTGAGTCAGCAAGTAAATGCAAGTCACTCCTACACTATATAAGTCACTTGCCCAAAATGCTTTACCTTTGAGTTGTTCGGGTGCCATGTATTCCGGGCTACCAATAATTGTACCTGTTTGCAGTAAGGCAGTATCCGTCAGCAATTTGGCAACACCAAAATCAATTAATACTAATTTCCCATCATCTTGGCGGCGGATAATATTGTCGGGTTTGATATCTCGATGCAGTACACGACAGGAATGGATATAGCCAACCAAGGGTAATATCTCGCGCAAAAATTGCCAAATCTGATCTTCGTTGTAATGTCCCTGTTGCTTTAACTCCTCACTTAGGGTTAGTCCCGGAATGAATTCTTCAATTAAATAAAGCTGTTGATTTTGTTCAAAATGCGCCAGAAGTGTGGGGATTTGCGGATGCTTACCCAACTCATCTAAACGGATTGCCTCTTGCTGAAAAAGTTCTTGAGCTTTGGCAAATGTGTTCGGCTTGGGATTTTCCAGATAAAGTTGTTTAATCACACAAGAGGGTTTACTGGGAATATCTTCATCAACTGCCAAAAAAGTTCTGCCAAATCCACCACGCCCGATGGGTTTTAGGGCGCGATATCGTTCTTTTAGGTGTAGTTTTCCCCCACAAGTTTGACAAAATTGAGCGGAATCATGATTTTCTGGCGTAAGACATCCCGGTGTAATACAATACGTCATTTTATAAATCACATTTAATTTTTTCTTCCCCGGCTTTCAGACGCGCCATGGCACGTTTTTACACCCCTATTCTCTATTCCCTATAAATGATTTATGGGGGAGATAATCTGAATCCCATGACTGGCAAACTTACTCACCCAAAACCCTAAATCTGGACACCGAATCGCTGACTGAACTTGTTGTAAAATTTCTTGGGCTTGTTCCTGGGACTGACAAAGGGCAAATACCGTAGGTCCTGAACCGGACATCATTGTGCCTAATGCACCGCTATTTTCAAAAGCTTGCCGCAGTTGCAAGACTTGGGGATAGTTAGGTAGCACAACTTTTTCTAAATCATTGTATAGCAGTTGACCAATTTTTGAGCCATTTTTATTTATAATACCTTGAACCATAGAACCGGAATGTACGCGAGTCGGGGTATTTAAAGGTTCAGTTGCTATTGATTTGGATGATCGATCAGAACGCCTATAAGAGTTGCCAAACTCAGACCGATAGGTTTGATAAGCCCAAGCGGTAGAAACAGCTAAGTTCTGATGCTTGGCTAACACCACATAGAAAGAATCCAGACTGGGTAAGGGATCAAGTTCTTCGCCTCGCCCCGTTGCGATCGCGGTTCCCCCAGCTAGACAAAATGGCACGTCTGAACCCAGTTTCGCGGCTAACTCTTGTAATTCTGGCTGCGTAAGTCCAAGTTGCCAGAGCATATCCAATCCTACCAAAACGGCTGCAGCATTCGTAGACCCTCCTGCTAATCCAGCCGCGACGGGAATATTCTTTTGAATCGTGACTTCCACACCGCCAAACTGCGCCCAGCAATCGGGAAACTCTTGACTCATCAATTCCACCGCCCGATAAGCCAGATTGGTTTCATCCCGGGGAACTTGCGGGTGATCGCAGTGAACTTGAATGGTTTGAGTACCAATAGCGCGAATGTTAACTTGATCAGCGAGTTCAATGCTTTGCAGGATCATCGCCAGTTCATGATACCCATCGGCGCGATCGCCTAGTATTTCCAGATACAGATTAATTTTGGCAGGGGCGATTAGGGAATAGGAACGCATGGGGGAATTATGAGTTATGAATTATGCATTATAAATTACATTAAATGAGTCACTGGTGCAGGGCGGGTTTAGTCTCGTTATCGGAAATCGACAAACCTTATCCCCCGGCTGCCCCTACTGTCACATTTAAGCGATTGGCAAGAGTAACCCATTGAGTAACGCTCAAGTCTTCAGCACGCGCTTGGGGATGACTATCTAATTGTTCCAGTAATTGGTTAATTGTATCGCGATCGCATACAGATTTGAGGTTATTTCGCAACATTTTCCGTTTACTGGCAAAACCCAGCTTGACTAAGGTTTCTAGCTTTTGGGGATTATCGGCTGAGGGTTCTACAATTCGGGGATGCAAGCAGACTACGGCTGAGTCAACTTTGGGCGGTGGGGAAAAGGCTTTGGCTGGGACATCACAGATCCATTCACAGTCTGCCAGATATTGCACCCGCACCGATAACGCGCCAAATTCCTTGCCACCTGGTTTAGCACATAATCGTTGCGCCACTTCTTTTTGCACCAATAGTACAATTAACTCAAAGGCGGGAGCAACGGGTTGGGCGATGGTTCCCAAGAGCGTTTGCAAAATTGGTCCTGTGATGTTGTAGGGAATATTAGCAACGACTTTATTCGGATAATGGAAATGACCAAAGGCGGCGATATGTTCGGCTAAGTTAAGGGAGAGAATATCCCCTTGTAATAGTAAGAAATTTTCCTTTTGACCTAACTTTTTTGCCAAAAGTTGGCACAAATCCCGGTCAATCTCAACAGCCACCAATGACTCCACCTCCGCCAGGAGTCGCCGCGTCAGCACACCCGTTCCCGGACCAATCTCCAGCAGGCGATCCCTTGGCTGCAAGTCTGCTGCTGTCATGATTTGATTTAGGGCTTTTTCACTACGCAGCCAATGTTGCGCGAATTGTTTACGGGCTTTGGGTTTCATTACTCAATTATTTTATATTTTAAGATAAGCTAGGGCGGGTGCAAGTTGCTCAGTTGTTGGCAACAAGCTATTGAGTCCCTACCCGCCCCTACAGTGACTAAAGAGAGCCTGCTGATGACAGACGTGCCATGGCATCTCTCTACTTATTACTTATTAAAAAATTCTTCAGCACCTGTTGGTTTTCCGCAATGTAATCTCGGGAAAACATGGTAAGATTGGCAATATTTCCCGGACTGGCGTTGTCGATTTCAAAACTCATAATATCGGGTTGTAGGCGCAGGTAGCGCTGAACGTCTGGATTACCTAAGTCCTTAGAAGTCATGATCTGCCGGGTAATATAATCGTGAATATCAGAAGACGCATCAAATAATACGTCAATTAGGCGTCCTTGCCATCCCCATTGTGCCAATCCCCAGCCGCGTGTCTCCTTCCAGGGAAATGGACGGTCAGAATTGCCGGTGCCAATTGAGAGTACAGAAATATCTTGAATTGAATAATTTAATCGTAGCGCTTCTGCCAGAGCTGCCGCCGCCGGATTGTTGGCGCCAACGCCACCATCGATTACAGAATATTCTCGACTCGATGTTTGTAAAAGGTGAGCCGGAAAATAGGTTGGTGCAGATGAGGAACAGACGCAGGCTTCCCATAAAGGAATATTGAAAAAATCTTGGTCTTCACGCCAACTTTTAAACACAATGGGTTTTCGCCCGATTGTATCGTAGGCAATAATCATCAGTTGGAGGGGGTTCTCAATATCCGATAGTTTTGTTGTTCCAAACTCTTCTTGCAACACTTTAATTAAGCCGTCGTCTGAGTAGAGCGGTGCTGAAAGACCGTGTTGAAACACTAATCCCAACCGCTGGGGGGAAAAGCGACCTTGATAGGGAAAAATTCTTGCCCCCTTCTCTCGATATAGCCTGATAATCTCCTCGCTTTTGCGTCCAATGGCGATAGCTGAGGCGAGGATTGAACCCGTAGATGTTCCGGCAATCAAATCGAAATATTGGTTTAAAGGTTGGTTTAGAACTCGTTCAACTTCTGCTAAGATGACGGCTGAAATAATGCCGCGAATGCCACCACCATCTAAGCTTAAAATTCGATAGGTCATTTTCAAATGTCTCCCAAAATCTAGTTGTACTGTAACTTATATTACACTTTTAACCGAAACAACTAGGTAGCCATCAAGAGGGAAGGGGGACAAAAGGATGGACTTAGTATTTTTTTACTTCACATTTATAATTTATGTCGGTGACATCCTCCTACACCGACCCTAGGGGTACGGTGTAGGCTTCCTTTGTCGCCGTTTTAGAACGACGCTTCCGGCGTTTTATAGTGGGGAATATGCCCAGCCCCACTTTCTTGATGTTAATGGCAGCGTTCCAATCTCTGTCCAGTACAAACCCACATAAACAGTGGTGAATTCGTACTGATAAATCTTTTTGTTCAACGCGATTACAACAAGAGCATACCTGGCTTGTGTTATGAGGCTTTACTTTCACCACCAATTTACCAGCTTTCGCAGCTTTGTAATTGAGAATTGAAAGGAATTGACCCCAGCCAGCGTCATTGATTGATTTGTTTAAACCTGACTTAGCGCTTTGTCCGTTTGGTAAATATTTCCCATCTTTGTCCTGTTTTGGCTTGTTTTTTCGGGATAAGTTCCCTGGCTTGATGTCTTCGACAAAGAACACCTTCTCATCCCGGCTCACCAGTCGAGTCGCAGATTCATAATGAAATTGCTTTCGCTTCCGCTGTAACTTTTGGTGATGCTTCGATATTTTTTTCGCCAGCTTTCGCCGTGATGCCGACTTATGCGGCTTTCCATCTTTGCGGTTAGCCAACCTTGCCAACTTCGCCTCGGACTGGCGGTAATGTTGTTGAATAGGCTCAATTTCCCCATCCGATGCCGTCCAGAACTTCTCCAAACCAACGTCCAATCCAATGGAGTTCTCTTCTGTTGCTTCTATCTCTGGTGGCTTAAAGAAGGGGATAGATTTATCCTCTAGGGTTAAGCAAATATACCAACCATCTGCTTTGTGGGAAACTAGCGCCGCTTTGATAGTGAATCCTTTTGGGATTGGGCGATGGTAGATTAGTTTTACCTGACCCACCTTGGGTAGGTTGATATAGACAAGATCCCGTCGTGTACCGCCATTTTTGCGCCGATGCGGGTTAACCGTAACACTCAGGCAATCAGCTTTTAGTTGAGGGATAGAAACTGTCCGGTATCGCCGCACTGATTTAAAGCGAGGTTTTCCGCTTCGCTTCCCATTTAAATCGCCTTTAATAAACCGATTAAACGTATCTTCTACCCGCTTAATTGCTTCCTGGATTACCTGGGAATGAACCCCTTCGTACAGGTGTTTATTCGATTCCCTTGACCAATGGGTTGCCCGTTTCTGCGAGTAATAGGTTGGCTGGTCTTTGAGTTCTGGTAAATAAGTTACAAAAATTGGACAAGCATTGACAGGTGAGCGTAATCGCTCCCACCAGTTAAACCGTTCTTCCAACATCAGATTGTGTATCCGGCACAACTTGTACAGCCATTCATTTAGCTGATAAGTTTGTTGCCTATCCGGCACAATTCTATACTGGTAGTTCAGTTTAAATGTGTCTTTGCTTCGCTTCAATTTTTATCACCTCCTTAAGTTTAATTATAACTCACACACTACACAGGCGATTCATCACACCAAATCAAAGATTATGGTGTGAGATGAATCGCCGATCAAGCTAAAATTATTTTAATTTGGGATTTAAGGGAACCATTCTATCCCGATTGACCCTTTACTGGATGCTGCTTATGTCAGACCTTTATGTCTCTTGGTCAGAATACCATAAAAAAATTGAACTCCTAGCCGTCAAGATTTATCAAGCCAACTGGGAGTTTAACCAAATTGTCTGCATTGCTAAAGGAGGACTGCGGGTTGGGGATATCCTCTGCCGAATTTACAACAAACCCTTAGCGATTCTTTCAGCATCGTCTTATGGGGGTTCCCAAAACCGTGTCCGAGGTGAAATCACCTTTTCCCACCATCTGACGATGATAACGGAAACATTAGGGAATCGTGTGCTACTTGTGGATGATTTAGTGGATTCTGGCGTTAGCCTGCGGGAATCGATGCATTGGCTAGAGGAACGGTATGGGAATGAATTAGAGGAGATTCGCACGGCGGTTCTGTGGTTCAAAGCTCACTCCCTGATCACTCCTGATTATTATGTAGACTATTTATCTGCCAATCCCTGGATTCATCAACCCTTTGAACCTTATGAAAATATAAGTCCAAATGAGTTAGCCGCAAGCTATTTGCTCAAGGAAGCTTAAGCATTTTTACTCATCAGACCGCACTGATGAGTGAAACCTTACGTCTAAAGAAAGAGGTTTACAGGAGGCAAATCTGATTATGGTGAAGTGATTAAGATTTATCACCACACAACTATTATGTCAGACCCACAAACAACGAATCCCATCTCCCAGGCAAAAGAAAAGGTGGCTGAGGCAATTCCTACCCCAGCATCACCCCAGCAGATGCCAGAGTCTAGCGCTCAAGCACTCAAATCCCGCCTACAATGGGGTGAACCTGCTTTGACAATTCTGGATGTTCGCTATCCGCCTAACACTGGACAACCGTTGACAACACGATCATTCCAGTGATGGATAGCCAGTCTAAGCAAACGCTACGTTATTAGGGTCATGGAATCTATAAGTGCTTGCCAGCTTATAGTCTAAAAGCCGTCTAGGTTTAAACAGGTGATTTAGGTATAGCCAGTGACCTAGACACGACAAGCTCTAATAACATTGACGAGGCACAATTTACCCTGGAAACAGGAGTTTTCGTATTATGCGAGTTTTTGTGATTAATTCCCACCAGGAACCACTCAACAGTTGTCATCCCGCCAAGGCGAGAAAGCTTCTTGCTTCTGGTCAAGCGGCTGTGTGGAGGCGGTATCCTTTTACCATTATTTTAAAACAGGAGGTAAAGAAGCCCATTGTTACGGAACATCAACTAAAAATTGATCCTGGCTTCCGAGTAACTGGACTAGCCATTTTAGAAGGTCTGCGAGTCATATTTGCGGCTGAACTAAGCCATAGAGGAATTGCCATTCAAGAGGCAATATCAAGTCGCAGCGCGATCGCGCTGCCTTTAACCAAGCTCGGATCAGGGGTGCGGTTCCTATGCCGATGGCGGAATTAACTGATCGTGCCATATCCAGTCTCGAACCGCAACGTGAGATCTACGTCTACGGTGACGATGATCAACAAAGCAATCAAGCAGCCGCAAAACTGCGGGAAGCGGGTTTTGTATCTGTATCTGTCCTCAAAGGTGGATTAACGGCTTGGAAAGCAATTTCTGGTTCAACAGAGGGTCCGGCTGAGCAACTGCCGAGCAACTTTGGCTTATGATCGGAGTTTGGGGGAGGTAATAAGTCCCGCACCATAATCTATGATTTGTCGGGATAATTGGATTTCCCCCAAAAAAAGTCCGGAGAAAATAGACCGATAGTTGCCAGAGCATAACCGGCTAATTGCAGAAATTGATCCCCCTTGAGACTGTTCATGATTGTCTTTAATCATCGACAACCTTAGTCTTAGATACCTTATCGTGCCAACCGCGTGGGTGGTTGGAAGTAAGAAAACTGAAGGCTTCAAAGGGAATATACCGAGCGGCTGACCTGTGAAAAATTTGTCCTGAACTTGGTTTTTGATCCCGGTTGTTTACGACTCTTGTTTTGGTAATAAATTTAGCCGGACTTTTACTCCATAGTGATTCGGTTACTTGGTAATAAAGCAAGAATAAAATGTAGGCGATTAGATTATAAATTAAATCCTCTAACGCCGTCGCTTCATTAGTTTCCAAAAGTTCTGGATTAAATACACTCCAAATTATAAATATAACTATGACAATGAAAAAGTAAAGAAGTAAGAAAAATAAACTATCTAGAACAAAATTTAAAAATCTCTTTGTTTGACTGGCAGGTTTGAGACTCGGTTTAGGCTCTGTGGCAAAATGAGCTTGAGGCGGGTTTTGATAATTGTCAGTAACCTGGTCTGTTTCAAAGGTAGATGTTTTGTGGGTATTGATTTTGACTTGAGAAGTGACAGATGAACTCAAGTCTTGAGGTTCATTGTTAGCAACACTGACAGATGAATCAGCTTCGATGGGATTTGATTCAGTTGGGTTGGCTAAATCAATATCTTGATTCCAATCGGGAATCTCTTCACCAATTTGCCGTCCATATATCTGAACTCGCTCAATTGATTTTACACCCAAATTAATCAATCCTTGGCAAATTCTTGGAGTTAAGTCCATGGATGGAACCTGAGCCGATTCCAGCATTACTTGTAAGTTATTATTTTCTCGACCAACTTTAGCTGTAACACCTTGAGGCTGGAGAGAACGATTGAGCAAAACAGCAATGGCTTCAGGATTGCCTTGTTTTGCCAGTTTTTTGATTTTTTCAGGATTCATGAGAGATTGACCTTTTAGGAAGGGGTAATCAGTAATACCAATTGGGTTGACGTTTGACACATAACACTACTTATAGGGGTGGATTTTACGCTGATTATCTAGTGTGGAAACCACAATTATCCGCCCTGATCCTAATTTTTTGTAAATTTTGATAAAACTTAACCAAAACGCGATCGCACTTCCACGCACGCTTATCGGTATCTATTGCCTATTGCCAGTTTTAACCATAACTTGGCTGATAATCCGCACAATTTTTAGCCAAACCAGAGAGAGGAACAGAGTGGTACTAGCGTAGGCGAAGAATAACCAGGGAAAAGAATAATCTTGATTCCCATTGTTGAAGCCATACCAATACATCCGATCTAAAATATTTGAACCAAATAATGTAATATACAACCACGGTATCCACCGACTCAATGATGTACCTAAATGGGCTAGCTTAGCCTCCTGCACTTTAAGTCGCTCGGCTAATGTGTTCAACGTATTCCAGATTCCCCAGAAGCTATAAAATGGAACCACAAAGCGAGCAACAGCCCCCCAAGGCGTGATTGGATAGTCAGGTAGGTGGGTTCTCAGATACCCATGAACGCGATGCAGCCAAACCAAACTCAGGAGAAAGACAAGGGTGTAAGTGCAATCACTGATTAATTCCAGAGGGTTCCAGAACGAGTCAATAAAAATCACCATGCGGTGAATTAAATAGATGAGGATTCCCGTCGTATCGGCTACATCCAATAGGTCATAAATATAGTAAGAGGTTGCCCAAACAGCCGCGTAAATCACAAAGAGGCTATTGAAACTAATTTCTAACCCCAGGAAGGCGATTAAAACACGACTTATCTGTTTTAGAACACGGGCTTTTTTCCCTTGGGCTTTTGAGTTGGGGCTAGCTTGGTTGAGAGAATTGGCGATTCCACGGGTTTGATAAATCTCAGCCGTAACGAATGGCGTATCGGATAGGTTCAAGTTTTGGGTTTCTAGTTCTCCATCAACTTGATTGTGATCGGTTTTTTTCTCGGTGCGTTCTATTTCCTGATCAAGTTGTCTTTGGGGAATCAGTAAAATTGAGCTAGATTCCTCAAGGGGAGAATGATTGAGAACAGGTTGAGGTTGCTCACCTAAGTCCAATTCCTGACTCCATGCGGGAAAATCGAGATGGGTTTGTTTGCCATAAATTTTGACCGTTTTGATTGATTTAACCGCCAGTTTGGTCATACCCTGATAAATAAACTGCACCATCACCTCTTGGTTGGGTAGAGTATTACCTTCCAGCATCAGGCGCAAGCAGTCCCCTTTCACCTTGGTTTTAGCCGTAACGCCTTGTACCTGAAGATGACGATTGATCAGGGCTGCGATCGCGTGGCTATCCCCCTGCTTTGCCCGTTCTATAATCGGTGGTATCCTAGTCATGCCATTATCCTTAACAGGTCAGTCGATCCATAGCTTAATTATCTATAGCTCTGAGAAGATTTTGGCAAAACGCGATCGCGCAGGTGCAATACAACCCCCACTCCTAATTTCTGTAGCGTTGACGACGAAATTCAATCACATTTTTTTTGAGCGTAACCTCATAGCCGTCAAAAAAGTCTTGTCCGAGCAATCCAATCGTTTGAGCTGGAGGCGCAACGGATACCATCACATCTGTTGTCACCCGATTACTGATTTTATGAGATTCAACTAAAGATAAAATAACGAATGATCTTCAGTCTTCGCGTTCTAATCTTCTATGGTTCTGAGGCAGAAATTGCTATGCACAACTTTAGCAGAATTGACTGATTTTTTATTTTGAGCAAACAAACTTAAGTGAGGCTTCTTCGGGAGAACCTGAATCGGGTACACCGCCTCTGCCATCTTCTCCATAGTTATAATCTTTAACGGTTTGTCCGTTAGCATCTAGCAATCGCTCAAAGCGCACTTGATAAATCTGATTCTGGCAATCCACCGCGATATAATATGTAGCGCTGTATACCTGTTTTCCGGGTACGATATTAGTGTCGGGTTCTCCGTAGATAACATTTGCCCAGAAGTAGCGCAAGCGCCCTCTGCCTTCAATCGTGGAGACATTAACGTGGTAGGCGTTATTGTCTGCATCGGTTTTGACTCTCACCCACTGCTGCGCGATCGCGACGGGTGAAATGAGGATGGCGCTGGTTAGGGAAAGGAGGGTGAATACTCCTTGGAGAGAACGGCGGTTGAGTTGAATTAAGGGATTTGTCATATAGATAGCCGCTTAAGGGTTCTGAACTGTTTATACATATGCTTTTAATTAATAATAAAACGAGTTTAACCTGAACAAAACTGCTGGCGAGTCATCTGAAGAAAGTCAGTCAAAGCCATTGACGGATTTTCCACACTGTACGCCTGTTGCAACACATCCGCCCACATCTGACGAGCGGCAAAATACTGGGCTTTAGCGTAAGCTATCTCCTCGGCTGATGCTCTATCGTCTTGCAATTGTGCCTCTATAGTCATCAAATCAGAAGAGATGCGATCGCGTGTTGGTTGATCCACTATCTGAAAGGCTAGCCGATAAAGCGGAACAGAGTCCTGATTAAATAATACCCAAAAATAACGCTCTCCCGGTTGCAGCGCTTCCCCATCATACAAAAGCATATCCTCTGATGGACTCACTTGTTTACTCCACACCACATCCTGGGTAACATGCTGCCACAGTTCAAGTTTGCCAATCTCTTCTCCCTCTTTAACTCGCCACATAAATAATGGGCGATTACTCCAAACTAAGGGAATGGCTAAAGGATTGTAGGCTGGAGAAATTGGACAAACGGAACCACGACTTCCTCCCGTTCTTCCCCGCGCTGGGGGTTCAGTGTTATTGTTGGATGATGAGTTGGTTTGATATAAATCTAACCACAGAAAGCGTTGACGTTGAGCCAGGGTTATCCTTGGTATGAATAGCTGATATCCAACGAGCCAAGTGATTAAAGTTATTGACAATAAACCTAAGGGTAAAATCTTTTTGTTATTTGTCATTTGTTATCAATGGATAATTAATAATTGATAATTGATAATTGATAATTGATTAATTGGGTCTAAGACCTCTTCGTAAACGAAAAAATTAAAAAATATTTTCCTGAATTTCAATCCTCTTCTTTTAAGGAGAGGTCATTATCCATTGTTCATTATCCATTGTCAATTTGTGAATTGTCATTTGTTATTTGTCATTCAAACGGGGCGGGTTTAATGACATCAGGGGGGCAAACAATGATAATAGTTAAACCCGCCCCTACAAACTCACATTAGTTGAGCGAGGGATGAAAATTCTGGATTATCCGTTGATTCCTCACTCAGCCGCCCCTGCGGCTTTAAGAACACCCACGACTTCCGGATACCCATTAAATTCAGCAATCATCATCGCCGTATAACCACCCCGATTTTTGAGGGTGACATCAGCACCGGCTTCGAGTAAACATTTCACAGCGGGGATATAACCCCGATGGGCTGCCCACATTAAGGCTGTCGCCCCCGCACTATCTCGCTGATTCACATCCGCGCCCGCTTCTAATACCGAGCGTATCAGTTCACTATTCCCTTGATCAGCCACCTTCATTAACAGGGTTTTCCCTTTGATGTCCGTCATATTGGCATTTGCCCCAGCTTTGAGCAATACTTTGACGGTTTCTGAATATCCCTGAGATAGGGCAAGGGTAAGTGGGGTTTCGGCTTGGTTAGTTGCATTCACGTCAGCGCCATGTTGCAACAGCGCGATCGCAATGTCTGTGTGACCATGTAAAGCGGCTAGAAGCAGCGCCGTGTCGCCTAGGTTATTTTTGAGGTGTACGCTGGCGTTGCGCTGGAGTAACGCCTCCACAACCGCCCCATGCCCTTCTACAGAGGCTAAATGTAATACTGTCTCCCCATCATCATCCTGAACATTAATCTGTGCCCCCGCATCCAGTAATGCCCGAACAATGTCACAATGACCTCCTGCTGCTGCCGCCATCAAGGCAGTTCCACCCCTGAGATTGTGCTGATTCACATCTGCACCCGCCGCTAATAAAGCCTGGACAACCGGCGTATGACCTTGATCTGCCGCTAAAGTCAGCGCGGTTTCACCGTCCTCATCTTGCAGATTGACATCAGCACCATGAGCCAACAATAGCTGAATAATCGGTAAATAGCCTAACTCAGCCGCCTGTATGAGTGCGGTTCTGCCATCAACGTTTCGAGTATTGACATCAAACCCACCCTCCAGTAATCGGCTCACCATCTGAGTATGACCCTCACTAGCCGCCAAAAGCAATGCCTCTGAACTCAGTGTGCTATCTGCCCCAGCTTCGAGTAAGGTGTTGACAATTTGAATCTGACCACTTTCCGCCGCTAGCTTCAGGGCGTTATCGTTATCTTTGTCTTGGATATTGACATCAGCACCTGCTTTGAGTAGGCGTTGTACCAGTTTGAGATGACCTTTATGTGCCGCCACCATAAGCGCGGTGCTACCATCTTCATTCTTGGCATTAACATCAGCACCGGCGGCGATTAGGGTTTCTACTGCATCCACCTGATTGGCGGCGACAGCGAGCATGAGTGCGGTTAAACTGTACCGTTTTCGTGGCAGGTTGATATTGACACCAGCCGCGACTAGCGATCGCACAATTTCGGTATAACCCCGTTGAGCGGCTATCATCAAGGCAGTCGTGCCATCGCGATCAGTCGCATCGATATTCACCCCCTGACTCAGCAGGGTTTTGATTTGGGTCAAGTTGCCACTTTGGGCGGCTTTCAGCAGTAAGCCATCAGTGTTTTGGATCATAGCTATTCCAGGGGAATGGTCAACGCCAGCGCCAATCAGACTAGTTAAATCTATCTCTTGGGAGGGAAGTCAGTTTCGTTATCAGACTTTAGAGGAAACAGCAGCTATGCTATGTTAACTTTTGTCACTATATTGAAACTCCTCTAAGAAGCTTATGAACTTCGACATCCCAGAACCGATTAAAGTTTACTCCCAATTCTTTCACCCTATAGTGATGTGGCTCCTGCTGGCAACTGCCATTTATGCCCTGTATCTGGGGATCAAAATTCAACAGACGAGAACGGCAGAAGGTGAACTCCGCAAAGAGCTAATCAAGGGCAAATACAATATCAAGCACCATCAAATTGGTTCAATCCTGTTAGCCGTTATGGTGATTAGCACCGTTGGCGGAATGGCAGTGACTTACATCAACAACGGTAAGTTATTTTTCGGTCCCCACTTGCTGGTTGGCTTAAGTATGACTGCCCTCATTGCCATGTCGGCGTCCTTTACACCATTCATGCAAAAAGGTCAAATGTGGGCTCGCTATAGCCATATTGCCCTGAATGCGGTGCTTTTAGGACTGTTTGGCTGGCAAGCTGTAACGGGAATGCAGATTGTGCAAAAAATTATCAGCAAAATGTAGTAAGCTGTTCGGCATTTAAACCTTAACGATTTTACTGCGTAATGCGAGCCAGCAAGCTCGCTACCCATTCCCAATTTAAATGCGTGACAGCTTACCACCCAATCCCTCACCTGACTTTTCACGGGAAGGTTAGGACACCGAGTTGGTAGGGGAGATGAGGGAGAACGGAGAACGGAGAAAAAATTCTCAATTTTCATCCTTCATCTTCCCCACCTTATTCTTGTTCGTCGGGCTGTTTTTTCTCGGAATCACCTCCGAAAATCGATGAAATAGTATTTGGGTGAACTATTTTTCTTTTGCCTGACACAGATTGACTGGGCGCAATCTTATTGGCAGATGATTCTGGCTTCTTGCCTGAGTCTAGTGTATCTTGAGATTGACTTTTGCGAGGATTTGTGTGAATTGAATCGTCGCTAGATGACGATGAATCCCCAGTCTTATCCGGTTCATCTAGAGGCATACTAGAAGTAGAGTTTTGCTGAAATAGTGGGTTATTGATGGGTTGCGATCGCACGGAACGAGATGAAGACGGCGCTTCCTGAGATGGCTCTTGGCTGAATGCTGTTTCTTGGTCTAAAAATACTGAGGAAACCTTGGGTTGTGGTTGTGAAGGCTTCTCCTCAATTTCTGGTGTTGTCTTATTGTCTGAGTTCGGTATCGGTATCGAGAAAGCACAACCTATCTGATGTTCCTTGACTGGAATACTACCTGAGTCAAGAGAATCTGGCTGACTCTGAACAAGGTTTTGAGATTGAGCAAATAAATCTGGAATCTGTGATTGAGTCAACTCCACAGAACTATCAGAATTTGGTTCAACATTTACAGACGGGCTATTTTGTTTGGGGGGAAAAAGCCCCTCTTTAGGCTGTTGATTCTGGCGGATTTTCTGCTTTCGTAAAGGTTGGCTTGGTTGAACTTCAGTGGGAACTTCATCATCGGTTTGAGGTACATCAACATCGGCAGATGTTTGGCTAGAAATGAACTCTGACAATACTTCATTATCTTCCCTATGTTTCCTCTCTTCTTGAACAGAGACACTCGAATAGTTATCAGGTTGCCAAACAATTTTATTCTGAGTCGAGGGAACTTTCTCATCCGGCAAAGCCAGAATATGAGCGGTTAATGTAATGCGGCGTTTCAGAGATGCTGAAACCAGAAAAATACTACCGTTAATTAACGTATCTTTTGGCAGAGAATCTATATGGAGGCGAATCTCGTTTTGTCCTGGAGTAAGGTGGCGAGGTGAAAATGCCAGTCCAGATATATTAGCTGAAATTGTACAGTTCACTGGCACAATAATTCGCAAGAGCAAATCATGTTCTCTTCCATGGGAAAGTTGACCCAGATGCAATGATTCTGGATAGTTCCACTCACCCTCTTCTTCTGGTAATCCCATCACTGAACCTCGTACTTCGACATTATCAAGCTGTAAGCCTTGTCCAGATTTTACGAGAATGGCACACTGGTCTTCTATACGACTTCCGACTTCTCCAGTGAACTCTATTCTGAGATTACGCAAGCTGACTCTATCAGACTCAATAGACACCACTGGTCCGTGATTTGTACAAATGGTTGCCCCTTGTCCATCTAAAATAAGGGGACGATTAATCACAATTGAACCAATATACTCTTGATGGGGGGGCCACAAGGAGAGTTTCCCTTGAGCCAAGAAATTGAGTTGTTCTTGCAGAGTTTTAGGATTCGCTGATTCAGGAGACGGTTTACTAACGTTTAATTTCTCAGCAATTTGTTCATCAACATCATCAAGGGGAGACTCCTCTGGTTTGGGTTGTGGAGATAGTTCTACACCCTTTGGCTGTTCAACAGGCGGCTGAGGCGGTTGACCCAGCCATTGTATAAATCGCTCTATCAGTCTAAACATGAAGTCCTTGGCTTGAGTGACCAATGGCTTGAGGATGGATTATGGTTCTAGTTTAAGTTCAGGGCTTAAGTCAGTGTCATGGGACTTAAGAGAACAAGCTGCTGCTGTTGGAGCGATCGCACTCCATCTAATCCTAATGCTACATCCCTTAAAATCTCTGCCACGGTGCGCTGTTGGCTGCTGTTCTCGTCACACGCCTGTAGGAAAGCAAACTCGGCATCTGATAAATTGATAATCTGATAGTCGTAGTTAAATAGACATTGACTGGGCCACCCTTCCATACAGGGATTACGTTCTGGGATTGCGGCGAATAACTCCTCATCCTGTGACCAATCGACCTTCGGTAGAGGCGGGCGTCCCAGGAAAAACTCGTAATGGGACAGATCTGGATCTAACAATTCAATTAAACGATACCGTTGGCGATCGCTCAACCCACTCGCCCGTTCCATTAACCCTGGATTTTTCCCCAATAGACGATCCAATTGCCAATATCCGGGATTAGAAAAGCCCATAAACTCTAACCCCGACGCATCAATCAACTCAAATAGAGTGTCAATGGTGTAGTCAATCTCTTGGGGATGCACATACATGTCCGCGAAATTAGCATCCCGTTGGTTTTCCAATGACCAGCGTTCTTTTTCTCGCTTGACAATTCTATTATTTTCTGGTAGTGAATCAAACACCTGACGTCCGACTTGCACACCATCTTGGTAATCCCCACGCTGTTCCCCTTGCAGGAGTGCGATCGCCTGTTGCATTAGCCGAACTTCCCAGCGACCTAATTCAGCATAGACAAAAATATGCATCAAGCCCCCTGATGCTAACTTGGGTGCTAATGCCTGAATACCCTGAATCGGATCAGGCAAATGATGCAATACGCCCACACAATTAATTAAATCAAATTCTCCCGCCAATGTGGGGGCATCATAGAGACTCAAGTGATGAAACTCAACCCGATTCGCCCCAGAGCGATGACAGCGTTCCTGCGCCACCTGCAAAGCCCCAGCACTCAAATCGATACCCACAACTGAGGCTTGGGGATTGAGATGAACCAAATATTCGGTACCTACCCCTGTACCACAGCCAGCATCCAAAATCCGAATATCCTGCCTTGACGGTTTTTGACCCGTGCAGAAATTATAGGCGGCTAACCAATTCCAGCGCCAGTTATACCCAGGTGGCGGTTCGTCCAACAAGGGTTCTGGGGGAAAGGGGTAAGCGTCATACAACCGGGCTACAGCAATGCTGGTGTTGTCCTTTGTCATTGGTCATTTGTCCTTTGTCATTGGTCATTTGTCCTTTGTCATTCATTATTTGTGATAACGGATATGACAGATGGTTGACCGGGGAACAGGGAATAGGAGAACCATCAACCCGAACCAATGTAACAAAACTTATGCTTTTTCTCAGCGATCGGGTTTAATCCACTATGATGACTCTGTTATTACACTGTAAAATTTTGGCATGTATTCTATACACTTCTTAATAAAGCCGTTAAGAAGATCAGAAACGTTTTAATCTAGATGCTGACTAGGTTGAGCTAGGTCATTGGTTGATTTAGGGCAAGGTGACAGAGAATATCCCAGATCATAAGCAATTGGGTCTGGGGAAAAATCTTAATGTGCTGAGCCTCATGTAAACGAAAGCGACCTACATGAATCCCCTGGTCAGGCTTAACACAGTCAGTAGCAATTGTCGATGGGAGCGGAAAGAAAATAAATGAGTGTTAAGGCAAGTGGTGGAAGCTCAGTTGCGCGTCCGCAACTTTATCAAACCGTACCGATTAGCAACATTATCCAAGCCGAACAGCAAGATCGGTTCTTGGGCAAAGGAGAGCTGAGTGAGCTGTCCGAATACTTCAAATCCGGTAACAGACGGATAGATATTGCCAGTCTGATTACCCAAAACTCAGACTTGATTGTATCCCGTGCGGCTAACCGGATTTTTGTCGGCGGTTCCCCAATGGCGTATTTAGAGAAGCCACGGGAAGAACCCGCACCAGAAATGGCAATGGCAGCAATGGCAGCCAGTGCGGCGGGTACAGGCGATGTCAGACGCACGATGGAATTGGGAACCGCGACGTATGTCGAAAGTGGCGGGGGTTTCTTTGAAGGATTCCGGAACATCTTTAGCGCCTCAAGTGGCGGTCCTGCCCCATCGGGATTTCGACCGATAAACGTCGCCCGTTACGGTCCAAGCAATATGCAGAAATCCCTGCGGGACTTGTCTTGGATGCTGCGCTACCTCACCTACTCAATCGTTGCAGGTGACCCCAACATTATTACCGTCAACGTCCGAGGATTACGGGAAATTATCGAAAATGCCTGCTCGGGAGATGCCACATTGCTGGCACTTCAAGAAATGCGAGCAGCATCTCTGGGATACTTTAAGCGCGATGCGGAAGCGGCTCAACTGGTTAGTCAGTACTTTGAGATTCTGATTAACGAATTCAAAGCCCCGAATCCAGCCGATAAAGTACGGCAGCGTCCTTCGCCAGATCAGCAAGGGTTACAACTGCCCCAAAGCTACTTTAATGCAGCAGAACGACGTCCGAAGTTCGTGATGAAGACAGGACTATCGGCGTTAGAAAAAAACGAAGTGGTCAAGGCGGCGTATCGGCAAATCTTTGAGCGTGACATTAGCCGCGCCTACAGCCAATCCATCTCTTACCTGGAATCTCAGGTGAAAAACGGTGACCTCTCCATGAAGGAGTTTGTGCGTCGCCTAGGTACATCGCCCCTATACCGCAAACAATTTTACGAACCCTTTATCAACAGTCGCGCTTTAGAACTGGCATTCCGTCATTTCCTGGGTCGCGGACCCTCGTCTCGCGAAGAAGTTCAAACCTACTTCTCGATTGTGTCCAATGGCGGTTTAGCGGCGCTGGTGGACGCCTTGGTCGATTCTCAGGAATACTCAGATTACTTTGGCGAAGAAACCGTTCCCTACCTGCGGGGATTGGGACAGGAGGCTCAGGAATGCCGCAACTGGGGAATGCAGCAAGACTTGCTCAAATACAGCGCCCCCTTCCGCAAGGTACCCCAATTTATCACCACCTTTGCCAAGTATGAGCAGCCGTTACCGGATCAACACCCATACGGTGCAGGTAATGACCCACTAGAGATTCAGTTTGGGGCAATTTTCCCCAAAGAAACTCGCGATCCCAATACCCAACCGGCTGGTTTTGGGAAGGATACTAAGCGCATCCTGATCCATCGCGGACCTGCTACTAATAACCAAAACAGTAATCCTCGGGCAAGGGGTGAGTTTCCAGGTTCTCTGGGGGCTAAAGTCTTCCGCTTAGACCAGATTCCTATCACTAAGGCGGCTAGTGTCACATTTGCCGAAAGCTCGACCCAAAAGGTAATTAGCGCCTGCTATCGCCAAGTCTTTGGGCGGGATGTCTATGATGGTCAACGCCAGAAAGTGGCGGAGATTAATCTGGAAAATGGCGAGATTACTATCCGGGAATTTATCCGCATCTTGGCGAAATCTGATGTCTTCCGCAAGATGTACTGGACATCCCTATACGTGATGAAGGCTGTGGAATATATCCACCGTCGTCTGCTGGGACGTCCCACTTACGGGCGAGTGGAGACGAACAAATACTTTGATATTTGTGCCAAAAAAGGCTTCTACGCCCTGGTTGATACCCTGATTGACAGCAAAGAATACGAGGAAGCCTTTGGGGAAGATACGGTTCCCTACGAGCGCTATCTGACACCTGGGGGTTTACAATTGCGCTCGACTCGACCGGGTGCGATTCGTGAGGATGTGGGTACCAAGCCAGAAGTACCGGCAACTCCCACCTATGTGGCGATGGGAGAGGTGACCGAAACGCGGACTGATCCGGATATTCAATTCCGGATTAATCAAGGCGTGAGTACGAAGCGCCAGCAGACCAAGATCTTTAAGCTGACGGATCTCAATGATAAGCCAGCGGTGAAGGTTCTGATTCGTGCAGCGTATCGACAAATCTTTGAGCGCGATGTTGAACCTTATGTGGTCAAAGGTCAGTTTTCTAGCCTGGAAAGCAAGCTGGGGAACGGTGAAATTAACCTCAAGGAGTTTATTGAAGGTTTAGGTTGCTCTGAACTCTACATCAAAGAGTTTTACACGCCCTATCCCAACACCAAGGTAATTGAGTTGGGAACGAAGCATTTCTTGGGTCGGGCACCGGAGAATCAAAAGGAAATTCAAAAGTACAACCAGATTCTGGCGTCCCAGGGTATCCGAGGCTTTATCGGTGCCATGGTCAACAGCATGGAGTATGTTCAAGTCTTTGGTGAAGATACGGTTCCCTATCGTCGCTTCCCCACTTTACCGGCGGCGAACTTCCCCAATACGGAGAAACTCTATAACAAGCTGACCAAGCAGAATAATCAACTGGTTGTTCCTAGCTTTGAGCCAGTCAGTTCGCGAGTGGATGGGGCAAAACTGCCCCTGACGGGTAAAGCGATCGCGGATATGGCGGCGACGGCTAAGCCTGATTTTGTGGAACTCAGTCGTTCTGTACCAAAGGACGATAATCCGTCGGTTCAAGCCGCCATCGGAATTGCCAATCGTAAACCTGCACGGATTTTTCGCCTGAACCCCGGAAATCCGGGCGAAACGGCTCAGGTGATTGAGGCAATTTACGCTCAGGTGATGGATATTTGGACGGGTGAAATTCCCCCATCCTATCGACAGCCTGACTTAGATCGTCAACTAAGCCAGGGTGACATTTCTGTGCGCGAATTTGTCAAGGGGTTGGCCTGTAGTGAAAGCTATCGTCAGCGCTTCTACTCGCCCTATCCTAGTGCTAAAGTCATCGAGTTGTTGTTCCGTCACCTACTGGGACGGACTCCTGCGACTCAAACGGAGATTCAGGACTACACCAAATTGATGGCTGAGCAAGGACTTAATGCGGCGGTGGTTGCCATGGTTGACAGTTCAGAGTATGCTCGTTTCTTTGGGGAGTATGTCGTTCCCTATCCTCGCGTTCCCTCGTTGCCTGCTGGCAATTACTTAGGGAGCATTAAATCTATCTCTGATTAGGGATTAGGTCAATGTCCTAGACGTGCAATGAGGTGTAGAGACGTAGCATGACGTCTCTACACCTCAGGGGTTCCCAACCCCTAAATCTGAGGACAAATGTTACAAAATGTTGCGAACATAGGAAAAATGTGAACAATCTATCGCAGAATATTTGCGGAAGAGAGCTGTATCACTGACCTAATGTATCGCTAGCTACTCTCACCAATCTTGAAACGACTTAATCGATCGATGTCAAGATTGAGCAGAGTCAGCCGTCCGAGCTGGAGAGCCTAGCCCATTGGGAAGCGTTTCAGCGTTTCAACAGTTACAATAAGCCAGTTTAATCACACCTGGTTACATTCTTGGAGGAGGAATCCTGTAAATGAGTATAGTCACGAAGTCAATCGTGAATGCCGATGCCGAGGCTCGTTACCTAAGCCCTGGTGAATTAGACCGGATCAAGTCGTTTGTTATGTCTGCTGAGCGTCGCCTACGGGTTGCTCAAGCGCTGACAGACTCTCGTGAGCGCATCGTTAAGCAAGCGGGAGACCAGTTATTCCAGAAGCGTCCTGATGTTGTTTCTCCCGGTGGTAATGCCTACGGTGAAGAAATGACAGCAACTTGCTTGCGTGACTTGGACTACTATCTGCGCCTGATCACCTATGGTGTTGTCGCTGGCGATGTTACCCCAATTGAAGAAATTGGCTTAGTCGGCGTGCGCGAAATGTACAAGTCTTTAGGAACTCCCGTTGACGCTGTTGTCGAAGGCGTTCGTGCCATGAAAAGCGCTGCTACCGGTATGATGACTGGGGAAGATGCGGCTGAAGCTGGCTCCTACTTCGACTATGTAATCGGAGCAATGCAGTAGACCCTATCCTACTGGGAAAGACGTAGCATGACGCTTCCACACCGGGAAGGTGCGCGTCTGTCTTAAGGATTTGAGAGACTAGGTGAAATAAGGAAAATAGAATCGATGCAAGACGCAATTACCTCTGTTATCAACTCTTCCGACGTTCAAGGAAAATACCTGGACGCCTCTGCGATGGACAAGCTCAAGGGCTATTTCGCCACGGGTGAATTGCGGGTGCGTGCGGCAACCACAATTAGTGCTAACGCAGCAACTATCGTTAAAGAAGCTGTTGCCAAGTCTTTGCTCTACTCGGATATCACTCGTCCGGGTGGCAATATGTACACCACTCGCCGCTACGCTGCTTGTATCCGGGACTTGGACTACTATCTGCGCTACTCCACCTATGCCATGTTGGCGGGTGATCCCTCCATCCTGGATGAGCGGGTACTGAATGGACTCAAGGAAACCTATAACTCTTTAGGTGTTCCCGTTGGTGCAACTGTACAAGCCATCCAAGCCATGAAAGAAGTTACCGCCAGTCTGGTTGGTGCTGATGCTGGTAAGGAAATGGGTGTTTACTTCGACTACATTTGCTCTGGCTTGAGCTAAAGACTTCTGAAACGTTCCGTTGTGAACCTGTAGTCGGTCATTTTTTCAAGGTTTGGGAAGTCAATTGTGAGTGCTAGCTTGTTGAAGGCAAGTCTGACTTTTTGCTTAAGCAGATGAGTTTTGACAATCTGGTATTGACAGTTGAGTCCCAAACCTGATTTAAATTTAAAGTTTTTGAGTTTTAATTAGGAGAACTTCAATCATGCGAATGTTTCAGGTGACCGCTTGTGTCCCTAGCCAAACCCGAACCCGAACCCAACGGGAGTTGCAAAACACTTATTTCACCAAGTTAGTTCCCTACGACAACTGGTTTCGGGAACAACAGCGGATCATGAAAATGGGCGGCAAAATTATCAAGGTAAAGCTAGCCACTGGCAAACCGGGTACGAATACGGGGTTGCTTTAAAAAATAGCTTCTACGGCAAAGGTGGAGGGGTCATGATGACCCCTTTTTGATTGAAACTCTAAGGTATCAGGGTGAAACCAAAAATATTCTGGTGTGCGAAAGGTATCCTGTTGGGCAGTTTTTTCAGTTGTGGCGTCTGCACTCTGGGTAGGCGTCATGGGAATACCCAGAATACCCAGGAAGGTGGTTAGTTTTTAGTTTAGTCAGTGGTAGTCAAATCTTAGAGTCGTACTATTTTGTACAGTTTAAGGGGATCTACCTGTTTGGTGAAACGGCTAACGCTGAATCCTGCGATCGCGATTCTCTGACTGTTGAGTGATACCCTCAACTCCATGGCACAGGTGACGATGATTATGGCACATTCATCGTACTTGAGAGGTCAACAGAGGGTTTGAGTGGTGGAGACACGATCACTATGTGTGAAAGAAACGTTTGTCAGGGGGATGTAGGGGTGGACTGAGGGGGTTACACCTAATACATTAGTGAACAATTTTTAAATAAATGTTTTAATTTCGGTTTAAAATTAAAACATTCGAGTTATTCTTGTTCTAACTGTGATATCCAGGAGTCTTTTGTGGTTAGCGGATTTAACCGACCGGAAACCATAGTCCTAACGGGTATCAGCTCTAGTCGGTTGAGTTACTTAGATCGCACTGGGCTGGTTGTTCCCAGGAAGTTTGGTAACCCCAAGCATCCTAAAGTTGTTTACCGATGGGAACAAGTCTTGGAAATTAAGACGATTGAGAGGTTGAGAGAAAAACTCTCACTTCAAGAAATTCGGCGGGTGCTTGAGTTCTTGAGAGCAAAGAATCACAAACCTTCTCTTTTTGCTCATAGTCTAGTCTTCGTTAACTCCCAACTTTATCTGATTGAAGATGTCAAAGATTTTGGGTTAACAGTCTTGGAGGCGTCAGGGAAAAACAAAGGACAGGTTGTTATTCGGGAAGTTGGTCCAGTTGGTGACGTAATTACTGAGCTATACCGGGAAGCTGAAAAGCATCAAGTTTTAGACTTTGACAAGCGGACTCGTCTAGGAGCTATAAATCCAGTTGACAAGTTAGTAACGAATTAGATCTCCCATAGAGTTAGCGGTATGTCTTCCCAAACTGCGGTTACAACTTCATATCTGCAAGTTATGGAAGCAACAGGTTTCTATCGGAATGGCATTCCCACATCTGGCGTTATTCCAGCGGCATCACTTCGTAGTAATCCTCAACAACTGGATAAACGGATTAAATACAGTGCAGTTATTAATCCTGAACAGCTAAATGCTACGGCAATTTTTGAGTTATGTGGATCGCCTTGTATCTATTTTACTCAACTGCGAGAATCAGATCCTGAGCCTCAAGAACTAGCACGGTTACATCAATTGTCTTGGAATCATGGTTTAGCTCCAATGTTGTGGATTGTGACTCCCACTAAGGTTTTACTCTATAACTGCTATTCTCAACCGACAGAAAACGATAGAAATAATCCAGAGCGACATCTAATTGAGATTTTTCAGCAGACTGAAACTGGATTGAAGCAATTAAATCAGTATGCTAGCCGTATCCAAATTGAGTCGGGTGAATTTTGGCAATGGGAAAAAGCTAAACAAATTGATCGTAAGCAAAGAGTTGATGCGGTTTTGGTTAAAGATTTAACCGATACGGAAGAAATTTTAGTTGTAAATAAAGGGTTAAAACGTTCGGTTGCTCAGAGTTTTTTGATTCAGTCTATTTTTGTAGCTTATCTTCAAGATAGAGAAATCCTTAATTCTCAGTTATTACAGCGACAATTCGGATTCAATAGTTTTACGGAAATATTGGATAGTAAGTCTGGTACTGATCATTTATTTTCCTGGATACAAATAATATTTAATGGAGACTTATTTGGTTTATCTCGCGAAGAAATAAATCGAGTGCAGCTCAAGCATTTAGAAGTGATAAAAAACTTTATCGGTGGGCTGCAAGAAGCGAAAACTGGTCAACTACGCCTTTGGCGAGCCTATAATTTTAAAGTTATTCCTGTAGAGTTAATCAGTGCGATTTACGAAAAGTTTATTTATGCAGAAGATGCCAAGTCTGCCAAAGCTCATAGTACCCACTATACACCAATTAATTTAGTTGACCTAGTTCTATCAGAAGTCTTTAAGGAACTTGATGGCAGTGCCAAAGTTCTCGATCTTGCTTGTGGTTCAGGCGTGTTTTTAGTCGATGCATTAAGACGATTAGTGGTGAAGCGTTTGGCTAGTGGAGAGCATAATTACCGTCAGATAGTTCGTGACACCCTCTACCATCAAATTTATGGTGTAGATATAAAACAAAAAGCTATTCAAATTGCTGCGTTTAGTTTATATCTTACAGCTTTAGAGCTAGATTATGAATTAGAACGAAATCCTGACATTTCAGAGGATTTACAATTTGAAAAAATTATTGGCAAAAATTTGTTTGTTGGTGATGCTTTTGATGAAGAGGCAGAATTCAATAGAATAGAACCTTTTGCTCATAAGCAGTTTAGTGCAATTGTGGGCAATCCGCCTTGGACTAAATCAAAGTACAACAAGTCAGCAATAGACTATTGCAAGCGTGAGCGTTCAGATTATCCAAAAGGTTATCCAATTACTCGTAGTGACAATCCGGATCAAGCATTCTTATGGCGTATTGGCGATTTTGCTAATGAAGAAACTTGGATTGGCTTGATTGTACACGGTAAACCTTTTTTTAGTGCAACAGAAAAAGCTCAGTACGCGAAAAAAGTTATTTTTTCTCGTTTCAATCTTAAAATAGTTATTAATCTTTCTAAACTCCGAAATTATAATTTATTTCCTAAATCTAAAGCACCAACAATGGTACTAATTGCACAAAACAAATCTCCTGATATTAGTAGTAGGGATAATTTTTACTTCGTGTGTCCAGACTGTTCTCCAGATTATAAGCGACACGGCATTTTGGAAATTGGAGCAGAAGATATCAAACGTTTATCGATTTCTAGAGTTATTTTTGAGCCAGATATGCTCAAGGTTGCTTCTTGGGGAAGCCCAAGAGACATGGCATTGATAGTTAAACTTAAAAGTTATTATCAATCGTTGCGAAATGTAATTGATACATATCAATGGTTTGCAGGTCAAGGATTTCAAGACGTTAGTGGTCAAGGCGCAGCCCCCGAATTATATGGCAAGAAAAAACTGCCATCAGGAAAAATAAAACCCTATCAAGTAAACCTAGATATTTTAGAAGATATCCCTATAGGAAAAAAATTTCATAGACCAAGAGATTCCAGGATTTATAAAGGACCGCTAGTTATTACAACAGGTGGTCTGAGCAAAAAAGGATTTTTTTCTGCTTTTAGCCAAGAAGATATTGTATATACAGAGAAATATACTGGCATTTCTATTCCTCAATCCCAAGTCAAATTAGCTCATTACTTGAATGCAATACTAAACTCTCAAATAGCGTCATATTTTCTGTTTTTGACTTCTTCTACTTGGGGAATTGAACGTGACGAAATAAAACCTGTAGATCTATATCACTTACCTATTGCTTTAGCCAGCAATGAAAATGAAGAAATTATGAGACGGATTTTAGAGATTGAAATAAAATTAAGGGACTCAAAACAAAATACAACCCAAGAAAAAAAAGAAGCTTTAAACAAGCAACTCAATCAAACCGTATTTGAACTCTATAAGTTAGACAAGCAAGAACAAATTTTAATAGAAGACAAATTTAATTTTACAATTGATTGGTTTATGAAACGAAAAAAATCAAAAGCCATTCAATATCCTAAAATTGAAGAAATAGAATTATATGTAGAACAGTTAATCGGAGTCATTCAACCCTTTCTACAAACACTAAATGAAAGGAAAATAGTGGCTGAAGTTATTGATGTTGGTAAAGCACCATTACAGGTGGTCAAGTTCAGTATAGTTCCTGTATCAAGTCAGCTACCTATTGTACAAACTATATCAGGACATAAATTAGAAGCAGTTCTTAAGAGAATTGCTGAACAATTACCGCAGCAAATCGCCGATCGCATTTATACTCGTCGAGACTTACGAATTTATGTAGGAAAAGATATCTACATCGTCAAACCAGCTAAACGTATTTATTGGACTCGTTCTGCTGGTTTAAATGATGCAGATACTATACTGTCTGAGTATTTAAGAACAAGTCATGCTTCCATTGGATGAATCGAGTGCAGTTGGACAAGCGACAATAAACATATCTGTAGATATTATTGCCACAATTTTAAATATCACTGTCGTTGCTTGGTCAAAAGTCATAACTATTGATCAGGTTAGTCCAACAATGCTCGAACCAAAAATTGCTGGCTATTTGCGGAGAGCGATGACATCCGAAAAAAACTCTCGTACCGGGTTAAAAAGCCAGCTCCGAATCGAACCCGAAGTTGGCACTTTGTCTTCACCAGATTCAGTTGAACCAGAAGGTAGAATTGATATAAAGATCATCTATAGCTTTGATGAAGAAGAATACTTCGGTATGGAGTGTAAACGAGTGAGTAGCAGGACAACAGGTAAAGACAGAGAGTTAGCTAAGAAATATATTACAGAAGGAATTGTGCGTTTTGTTAACGGTATATACTGTCCTCGTCATGGATGTGCTGCTATGTTAGGTTTTGTGATTGATGGTAACACCAAGGGTTGTGTTGAGCGAATTTTTAACCGACTAGAACAAACCAAACAAGAAACTTGTATCGAGGAAAGTTTGATGTCAGAGAATAGCTTTGGCGAATATTCCAACCTTTATCGCACTCGTCATCGCCAAAACAAACAGAACTCTTCGATAAACCTGCTTCACTTATTTCTCTCCTGGCAGTAGAAATGCTGCACTCAGCCATAGATAACCGAGGAATCCTTGTTCACCAGATTTAACCCTAAATTCCCAAAAAAGCCAATATCTAGAGGCGTTACTCTGGCTACAAGCAGTAGGATTAATCCATCGATACGCGATCGCTATGACAAGATGGGTTTGAGCATTGTGGTGATCTGATTTGACCGCCGAAGACAGCGCAACTACGAACGAATACGAGCGATTATTGGATGGTAGGCTCCGGTTGCGTTACCCTAATTGAGAGTAATCATTGACGATTAGTGACTCTACGTAACCTGATTTCATGGATTCATCCTTCGGCTAAGGACTGGGCAATCGATGCCCGTCTGTTGCGCTGGTTAACCTTTCTGTGGCTATTTGTGGGCATAGCGGTGCTGTTCTCCGCATCCTATCCCAGTGCCGATGCTGAGTTTGGGGATGGTTTATACTACTTCAAACGACAGCTCATCTGGATTACCCTAGGCATGATCGCTTTTAATTTTTTTGTGCGATCGCCTTTACGGTATATCCTGAAAATTGCCCATTGGATAATGCTGGTGTTATTGGGGTTGATCCTGATCATCCTGATTCCCGGTGTCGGGACGACAGTTAATGGCGCAACCCGTTGGCTATCCCTGGGTCCTGTTCCCCTACAACCCTCGGAATTAATTAAACCGTTTCTGATCCTCCAGAGTGCTTGCATCTTTGGGCAATGGCAACAGATTTCCCTGCGAGTACGCCTGTTCTGGCTAGGGATGTTTGCCCTGGTGCTGTTGGGAATTTTGCTCCAGCCAAATCTGAGTACAACGGCGCTATGCGGTATGACTGTATGGTTGATAGCACTCGCGGCGGGGTTGCCATTTTCCCACTTAGGAGGAACCGCTTTAGGGGGCGTATTACTGGCAACAATTAGTATCAGCATCAAAGAATATCAGCGGCGTCGGGTGATGTCGTTTCTCAATCCCTGGGCTGATCCGATGAATGACGGCTATCAATTGATTCAAAGTCTGCTGGCGGTGGGATCAGGGGGTACATGGGGTTCGGGGTTTGGTCTATCCCAACAAAAGCTATTTTATTTACCCATTCAATATACCGACTTTATTTTTGCCGTATTCGCGGAAGAATTTGGCTTTGTGGGCACTACATTGTTACTGCTGCTGATCGTGGCTTATGCTACCCTGGCAACAATCGTGGCACTGAAAACCCGTCACCCCATACATCGGTTGGTCGCGATCGGAGCGATGATTTTAATTGTCGGTCAATCGCTGTTGAATATTGGCGTCGCTACAGGTGTTCTCCCCACCACAGGTTTACCCTTCCCATTTTTTAGTTATGGGGGTAGTTCCATGATTGCCAATTTGTGTTCTGCTGGATTGTTGATTCGGGTAGCCAGAGAAAGTAGTGAGGCTCAAGTCGTCTCCTTACAAGCCCGTCGCCAATCACCACCTCAGCGGCGTAGGCGACAAAGAACGCAGTTACAGAGGATTAGGGATTAGCAGAGGGAGCTGGGGGAGCTGGGGGAGCTGGGGGAGCTGGGGGAGCTGGGGGAGCTGGGGGAGCAGAGGGAGCTGGGGGAGCAGAGGGAGCTGGGGGAGCTGGGGGAGCAGAGGGAGCTGGGGGAGCTGGGGGAGCTGGGGGAGAATAAGTCACATCTGGGTTAGGCAAGAAATGATAGTCGTGAAAAGAGCCCCTACACAGAACTTACCTTAACTGTTCCAAAACTGGCACAGTCTGATTGGAAGAAGGAGGGGGTAGGGTTTGAGGACTGGTTGCTGGATTTTCTAGGGTTGGTACGGTGACTGATGGTGGAGTATTTTCCTCGGTTGGCTTAGTAAAAATAAACTCCCTCTCGGTTTGTACAGGTGCAGGTTCGGGTGCTGCTGGCGGTAGTGGGTTTGGGGGAGTACTCATTGCTGGTGCAACGGGAGCCGCCGTATCGCTAGTTAGATAGATATGACCTAATTCTTGACCTTGATAGGCACGTCGAGTGAACCGCCAACCGGGATTGAGTTGAATTTTCAGGAAATTGCCATTACTTAACCCTTGGGTTCTGCCAATTTCCACCTTAGGGGCTTGACGATTCATCCGATTTGTACCAACGAGGACTAACTCGCCATTACGCTCGACAATTCTCAGCAAATAGTCTAATCCTAAATCTTGACCCTCCATGCGAATCGAATAGCCGTTACTATCGGTGCTACGTCCGCAAATGCTTGTAAAGTCAAAATTAAGAAGTAACGGATCAACGATCGCGGGATTACTTCCCACCTCTTGCCAGCAAGCGCGTTGGTTTGAGCGCTGCTCGATAATCAGCAATTGATACTTATCATCCCGGAAAGGGGCAGCAACGGCAATAAAATTATCAGAATTTACTTCTTGACTATCAAATGTGCCTGCCTTTAGGGAATTTGAAGATCCGACGGTGAGTAGAAATGCCGTCGTTAGAACTCCAATGTTGAGCCATCGTAAACGTTTCATAGTTAGCGTAGTAGCAGAAAATTTCTACATTCAAAAATAGACGTAGTGAACGCTCCAAAGATTCCTAGTGCAGCATTTTTCCCCATACACAAAGGCTCCCTCGCGCCTCTGCTCCCCTAATCCTCTGGGATTGGGCGAAGCATTCGCGTTGAAACTTGGGTAGAAAACCGATAGATCTGGGCGCGAATGCGAGAGCCCCTACGAATATATTTCCTCCTGCTCCTCTGCACTAGCTTCTCCTATTATCGGGTGAATTGGAATTCACTGACACAGGGTTGACGGTAAAGGTTAAGACTGTTTCATCGACACCTTTAAGCTTAAGAGAACGATACTTTGCGATCGCGTCATCGTCTAACCAATCAGCAACTGACGCCGAAACCAGGATTGAATTTGGTTCAGCGGCTTCTTGTAGTCGTGCGGCGATATTCACCGAAGGACCGATCGCGGTATAGTCTGTTCGTTCATCTCCGCCAAACATGCCCACTACAGCGGTTCCTTGATGAATACCACAGCGGAATCGTACAGGCGGGGGTCCCCCATTGCCCACCAGCCCTCTAGCTTGCCACTGTTGGTTCAGCTGATCAAGCGATCGCAGCATTTGTCGTGCTGCCGCAATAGCCCGTCGGGCTTGTTCGTGAGGACTTAATTCTTCAGGAGCGCCGAAAATTGCTAAAATGCCATCCCCCATAAACTTATCCACCGTACCCCCATTATCAAACACCGCACGAGTCATCGCTGCCAGATACTCATTGAGCAACTCCGCAATTCGGCGCGATCGCAAGGTATTCGACAACTCGGTAAAGCCAACAATATCACTAAACAAAGAGGTAACCAAGCGGGGTTCTGGATGTAAATCCAGTACCAATTCCCCCCGTGCTGCTTTTTGTACCATAGCTGGGGGTAAAAAGCGTTTCAGTACCGACTCGGTTAGATATCGATTTAACTCAACCACGCGCTGTTCTTGTTCTTTTAGCGCTAACAAATTCCGGACTTCTGCCAATAATTCCCGGTCATTAAATGGTTTTGAGAGATAGGCATCTGCACCCTTTTCCGTTCCCTCAATCCGACTGGCTTCATCGGCTTTTGCCGTTAGCAATATAACTGGTATTCCTTTAAATTCCTGTGAACCCCGAATTGTATGAATCAGATCCAGTCCTGACATCACTGGCATCATCAAATCAGTCACAATAAGTTGAGGATAGCACTTCTGCGTCATCTGCCATCCCTCCTCGCCATTCCGTGCTGCCCACACCTGATAGCCGGATTGCCTTAAGATACTCCCCACATAAGCCCTTAAATCGGAATTATCATCGACCACCAAAATACGCGAGACAGACGTTCTTCCAGGTAAAATAGATTTAATAATAGAAGGGGTTTCTCCAACTTGTTCCGCTTCCGGTTCCCCTTGCTCCTGTTGTTCCCCCAATGGTTCCATTTCCAAGTCCGCCAGTTCCACAGAGGCGCGGCTTGACTGGATTTCAGTGGCAACATTCACAATTTGGTCTAAGGGGAGGTGAGCCTTTCCTTGTGGCATAAGAATGGTAAATGTTGTGCCTTTTCCCTGTTCTGAGGAAACCTCAATTTGTCCCCCATGAAGTTCTACCAATTCTTTCACCAAAGCTAATCCTAAACCGCTACCTTCATAACTGCGGTTTACTGAGCCTTCTGCTTGTCGGAACCGTTCAAATAAATGAGGAATTTGTTCTTTATTAATACCAATACCCGTGTCGGAAATTTTCAGACAAACCTTATTGTCCGTCGATTTTACGGTGATGGTAATACTTCCCCCAGCATTAGTAAACTTCATCGCATTTGACAGGAGATTATACAATACTTTGTCAAATTTTTCTACATCTAAATAAATCTCAGGACAATGGATGAGCTGGGTCAAGAGATTGATATTTTTTCTCTCACAGTAAGGTCTAAAGGTTTCAACAATTTGATTAATAAATTCAATTAAATTACAGGGACGGAAGCTCGGTTGCATCCGTCCAGCATCTAATCGCTGTAAATCCAATAGCTGATTGACTAATCGCAACAGGCGGCGCGAATTCCGCAGAGCGATCGCACTTTGTTCATAAGGTAATCCCTGATGTTGGTTAATTGCCGATTCCAGTGGTCCAATCATCAGGGTCAAGGGTGTGCGGAATTCGTGGGAAACATTTTGGAAAAATTCCGTTTTCTGGCGGTCTAATTCCATTAACCGCTCCGCTTGCTGTCGAGTTTTTTGATAAAGTCGCGATTGCTGAACCGCAATTGCGGCTTGGGATGCTACAGCTTGGGCAAGTTCAATTTCGGATGGTAACCAGTGGCGTGGGGTATCCGTTTGCCGCAGGCTAATGCTACCAATAATTTTGCCATCAACTAATAAAGGCACCACCAACAGGGCACGGGCATTTTGGCGCAGGGGCAGGTCAGTTCCACTCATTTGGGAATTGGCTGCCAAATCATTGAGAACCACTGGGGCTTGAGTATCAAGAAGCTGCCGCAATACTGGATTGCCGACAATAGGAACGGCTGACGAGGGCAGTTGAGTTGAGGGGGCACAAGAATGAGCTAGAGGAACTTGATCATTGTCTGGGGATTGATATTGATGATTAACCGACGTTCCCACCACTTTTGTAGATTTCCCATCATACAAGCCCACACACTGCACGAACTCATCGTCTTCACTCCACAGGGAAAGAACACAACCATCAACTTTGAGAGCAACGCCTAATTGTTGAGTAATCGCTGTGAAAATTTCTTGGGGGTCAAGGGTCGAACGGATAGCGCTGGTAATTGTATTGATTAACGTTTGCTGGGTAGCTAATGCATGTAGCTGTTCATAAGCCCGCGCCTGGGAAATTGCCATGGCGGCTTGGTCCGCCACCATCACGACGAGCTGAATTTCGTCATCTTGCCAGCTATAAGGTTCTACACATTGGTGTAAAGCCATGACCGCCACTAATTCCTGTTGACTGATCAAGGGAACGACTAAGCTAGAGCGAATATTGGCGTGTTTATAAGCCTGTATCCGTGCTTTGATCTCGGGGCTATCCTGATTAAATCGTTCATCAGTCAATACATCTTGAATAACGGTGACTTCATTGGTTTGCCAAACCGTCTGAGTTAAAAGTGGGGGTAGCGACGCCGTACCATCTGCATTTTCACCTGTGGTTTGTATGGTACAGGAGTTGGGTTGCACTTGTGCTAGGTTTAAGGGCGGATGGCTCGGTGATAAGGGTTGCCTGCCATTGTCTCTAAACCGTGAAGTGTCCCCACCTGAGTCGCTCAGTTGCCGTTGATACACGAACCATTCATCGACCAACTGCTCTTGCTGAAAGGGACGGAGGATGCATACATCAACCTCTAGCAAGTGACCTACAGTTTCGACAATCCGTTGCAGAACGTCCTTAAGCGGGGAACTACCACTTTTGTCATACTGGGCATTGCGAATGGTATTAGTCACCGTATTCAGGAGGGTTTCCCGACGCAACGCCCGACAGAGTTCGCTGGTGCGGGACTTGAGGACGTTATGAGTATCCATGGCTTGCCGCACGACTGACTTGAGTTCCTCGGCATTCCAGGGTTTGGTTACGTATTTAAAGACTTTACCCGCATTGATGGCTTCAACAAGGTCTTCAACATCGGTGTACCCCGTTAAGATAATCCGGATAATGTCTGGGTATTGAGCGGCGGTGATGCTGAGAAACTCAGTACCGCTCATTAATGGCATGCGCTGGTCGGAGATAATGACAGCAACGTCTCCTTCGGCTTCCAAAACTTCTAGAGCTCTCGGTCCATTTTCTGCCCGCAAGACTTTATACTCGCGATGGAATGTTCGATACAGCAAGTCCAGGTTGTCGGGTTCGTCATCGACAACCAGAAGTTTAGGCTTACTTGTGGATTGAGATCTCATGCACCGCTCTCCTGCTGCCAGAGCTTTTGCGAATAAAAACAGTTTGCACGCACGCTATAAGTTTTTACGGCTGGCAATGACTGGCTCGGTGAGAAATCTCTGACTCCAGGGAAGTGTGGTTCGATTATCACGACTGGCTAAAGGAAGCATGTTACTTGTCCTGCGGCAATTTGGCTGTTGTGACGGTAGTTAGTGGTACACCCCAATTGATTTTAATTTTTGTTTTCCCGTATTGTTGTATTCTGCCTCAAGATACCTACTTGTCATGTTTTTTGTGACGTCTTGGTCTTGGGTTGAGCCTGAGAGTCGTGCGATCGCGCCTCACTCCTCCCATTATTTTTGGCGAATCATGAAAATTTAGGAGATCGAGCCTACCTTGAGGAGGCAAAGCGCTGCGCCTTGATCGGCTTATGATGGTGTCATGCCCCTGGGAAAGCGCTGAATAAAGCGAAGTGATTCGTCAATGCTCTACTTGTACAATACTATCGTTCTAGAAACGAAAGACGATGATTTGAGCTTAAGTGTTTATCCCACTGGAGTAGTGATGGCACTCTTTTTCTTTTGTGTGATGGTGAACCCCTGCTTTTCTTTCGTGACGCCCCACGAAGTTGCCTCTGAGGCTCAACAGACGCTGAGTGTTGATGCTTCCCGCTTGACGATTCGGAGGGCAAAAGACCAAGATCTGATTCCGCTCTCGGACATTCTCGCGGATAGCTTTCACTCTCAAAAGGGACTCTGGCGTTTGGTTTATCCAATTTGGCGATTAGGAATTTATGAAGATTTGCGGAATCGGCTGCGTACCAATTCTCCCCATTATGCTTGTTTTGTTGCCCTCAACTCTGATACTTCTGTCGATGGTGCTGACGGGCTACTCGTCGGCACTGTCGAAATTGCCCTACGTTCCCCCCCATCCTGGCAACTTCAAGGTCACCACTATCCTTACATTTCTAATTTAGCGGTCAGAAAGTCCTGTCGGCGACAGGGTGTGGCTTTTCAATTACTGCTAGCCTGTGAGCGTCAGTCCTTAGCATGGGGTTTTCCCCATCTCTACCTTCATGTTCTAGATACTAACGATAAAGCTCGGCAACTTTACCTAAAAATGGGCTATCAACTGCATCATCTGGAGCCGAGTTACAGTCTCTGGCGACGCTGTCCTCAACGTTTGTTATTACACAAGCGTTTAACCTAACTTGCCCTCCGTTCCCCACCCGTCTGGGTGGCGAAATTTCTCCTCCCTGGGGCAAGTTGCTTTCGTTGGGGAAACAATCCAATTATGCCGCCTTTGGGAATCAAGCGTCGTGAGCGGGCTTCATCATTTCTTTAAAAAACATTCCCGCTTCTTCACAGAATCTTCATAAAATTTCTTGATAAATAGGCGTATTGTGTCTCAATTCAGGCATCTGTAGGGACTTGACCTGACCTATACCTGTAACGGTATGCCATAAAATAGAGTTATAAATTTGTCGAGAAGCAACAAATGACACCGATCTGAGTTGGTTTGAGAGGGGAATTAAACATAGATGGTCAACAAAACTGCTCTTGTTGGTTATTATCAAAGACTGATAACCTATTGAGTTGCCTAGTTGTGGGTTCAACCTGGGTGCATCCCTGCTCCCTTGAAATTAAGCAATACGAGTTGAAATGGAGAGCGAAAATAACCAGCGTTGCCAAACAGCTCTTTACGAACAAGAGAAGGTGCTTACTCGCCCCAATAGTTTCGCCAACGCTCAAGGCTCTAGTGGCATGAATAAAGAAAGCCCAAACTCCCAAGACTCACCTGAAGGGAGAATTCTTCAGCAGCTTCACGATCAACAGTTGCTGATCGTTAATCCTCGGCGTCGGAATGGCTTAATTCTCTTCAAGCGCTATCATGCTGAATTTGCAGGTCCCGGTTCAGGAGTGGGAGGCTTGTTCGATCTCGATTGTCAACAGGTGCTACCTGTAGGAAATATTTCTTTACTCTCTCCCGAATCATCAGATGAGCGAAAGCGGGCGTATCTGATTCGACGGCAATGGGTTAGATTAACGATGCAAATTACTGATAACCCAGTTCCCCTGCAACGTGCCCAAAAGATGCTAGAGCAGTTTGAGGGCTTCTTTGATGCAGAAACAATTGCTAAATTACCCAATGAGGCTTTTGCTCTGTTGGTGGGAGTCTTGCCTCAGACAGTCATCAAAGTGCGTCACCCAGCCTAGTACAAAAAAATGTCAGAACCTTTGATTTGTGTCACCATCAAACTGTTCGCCGCGTATCAAGACGCCTACGGTGTCCCTGAACTTCAACGGGAATTCCCCGCCCAAACTCCTGTATCAGCCCTTCTGGATTGCCTGATCACCGAACATCCTGAACTGAAACCCTGGCGGGATCTGACTCGTTTTGGCATCAATCTCCAATTTGTTGAACCGGATACGATTTTGCAACAGGGAGATGAGATTGTATTGATTCCCCCTGTCAGTGGGGGTTAATCCCAGGAATGCAAGCAAAGGGATGGGCAACAGGTTAATTAATTGACGTTTTCTGTAAAGATATAAAGAGCAATAACTGATATCAATGTCGTTATGCCAGAATCAAACAAATCTAACCCAGACGCTCAAGACGCTAAGTCTAAACCCCCTAAAGCGAAAAAAGAGAAACCGCCAGCACCTGAAGACAAACCCTTCTCGGAATTTATCGAACAAGAATACCTGCCCGCGTTAAAGACTGCCTTTGGCGAACAAGGTGTCGATGATGTAGAGGTGAATTTTGTCAAGGAAAAAATTCCGATTCCCGGTTTAAGTACCCAGCCAGACTGCTGGCAAGTCATTGGTAGCTTCGCCAACGGTCAGCGTCAATTTAACGTTTATTTCCCCGATGAGGATATAAAAAAGCAGAAAGCCTTCTCCTATGCGACCAAGGGAGCCAAACCCAGTACCCTTGAGTCATTTATGATTGACGAACGTAAGGTGTCTCTCGATCTGCTGGTGTTTTATACCATACAGCGATTGAATGCTCAGAAATGGTTGGCAAGAAATTAGCCACACTGATGGAGGGGTAAGAACTCGAAAGAGACTGGGTGTAGGGTTGGGGTGTAGGATGGGGGAAAAAAGTTAATTTATCCTCCTCATCTCCCCTGCTCCCCCGCCCCTGTTGAGCTATCAGGATTGTGGGTTATACTTAACTGCATGGGGTATGCTTGATAGTAAACTGTTGTAAAAACTCTAGACTTCAGGTGAAAATCTTTTAAAAAAAGGAGTCCTGCCTGATAGTGCGAGGAATATTAGGGTGTACTGACTGCCATCTTGGAGATTAGCCAAAACGTTATTCATTTGAGTTTCCCCTTCCCCGGTGCTCCGGCTTTCTGGTGCCGTGGTAGCCCTACTTGTGAAAAACGGCTGTAGCTGGCTAATCTAAGGATGCTCCTGACCTATAGTAGTGATCCGAACCTCTAGATTCCAGCAGCAACTTTTCCTATAAACCGCTGGCTTGAGTTAAGGGTTCTCACTAAAAGCACGCTTCTACCCCCTTTACTTTTGCTATGCTGACCCCGATTACCCACGAACAAGAACTAAAACACCAAAGCCTGCGATTGCTGCGAGACTATCAGCAATCCAAATCGCCAGAGACTCGAAATCAGCTAGTTTCTCTCAATATTGGACTAGTTAGACGAGAAGCTCATTATTGGGTGAATCAATGCACCGAAAGCTACGAAGACTTACTACAGATCGGCTGTATTGGACTGATTCGAGCTATTGAGCGATTTTCTCCCACTAAGGGTAATGCCTTTAGCTCCTTTGCTATTCCCTACATTCGCGGTGAAATTCAGCACTATTTGCGCGATCGCGGCTGTTGTGTGCGTATCCCCCGACGCTGGCTGGCTCTACAACAGCAGTCTATCGCGATTATTCGCCAGTTACGAGAGAAATTAAATCGTCAACCGACTGATGCTGAAGTAGCAGCGGCTCTTGACATTCCCCTAGTTGAATGGCAAGAAATTAAGCTGGCTCATCAGAATCGAGAACCCTTGAGCCTAGATACACCTGTCGGTGATGAAGAAGACGGCACAACGAGTTTGGGTGATATAGTCCCCGATCCACGATATCGCAGTTTTCAACTGGCACAAGAAGACCAAATTCGCCTGCAACAAGCCCTGGTTCACCTGGAAAAACGGACTCGTGAGGTTTTAGAATTTGTCTTTTTACATGACTTGACTCAGAAAGAGGTGGCAGATCTGTTGGATATTAGCGTGGTAACAGTGTCTCGCCGCATGAAAAAAGGACTCGACACCATGAAAAATCTCATGAACGGTGGGGAACGGTAAGGGTGAGTAACGCTCAAGGATAATGATGCGATCGCGAGTAGCTGTGGTGGCACAAACCCCCCAAAGCTTTCACTATAATAGTTAAGTAGAGAGAATAATTGAAAATTATTTCCAATTGGGGTGTTCTGTGTGGTGTCTTCTGGAAAAATATAGGGGGACTATATCATGGATAAAAAATTATTAGTTGGGTTGATCACATTACTAGCCCTATCTATGGGAGGTTGTCAAGGTGAAGATAGTGTAGAAGTGGGTGACGTTCCAGCCGAGCCAACGCCTGGGGCATCGCCAAGCCCCTCACCAAGTCCACCGGAGGCAGTTCCCTTTACAAATCCTGATGTAGACGCGCAGCAGATACCTCCAGCCGCATCAGAGTTGCTCACAACTGTGCCACCCCAAGAGCAAGTTAGAAAAGTAGAAAAAGGACGCAACGATCCATTTGCTACTATTATCCCATCAGTAGAAGTAACTGTATCACCTAACCCACAGGCAGAAGCGCGCTCTAGACCTGTACCTGTCGTTCCTCAAGTCCCCTCGCCTCCTCAAGTCAGGAGGGGGATAAATGGTGATGGTCGCCCAGGGGGTGGCAATCAAAGCAGAGGAACGGGAACAAGTCCAAATAGACCCAATGTCATACCCAAACCCCCCACGCCACCCGGGAGAGCGAGTGCCAATGGGGATGGGGGAGCAAGTGCCAATGGGGATAATGGGAGGAAACCCGGTAGCCAAACAGCAAGTGGCTCTCCGATTCCTGAGCCACCTCCCTTTATTCCTGAACTACCCAAATTACCAGACCCTATACTGGCTAGGCAAGTGGAAGTTAAAGGTGTAGTCCAAGTAGGCAATGTGCCTCAAGCTATTGTTCAAGTTCCCAATGAACCGAGTCGTTACGTCAAAGAAGGACAAAGGATTTCCAACGGACAAGTCCTGGTTAAGCGGATTGAGGTGAATCGGGGTCCGACGCCAGTGGTTGTGTTAGAGCAATATGGTCAAGAGGTGGCTAGACAAGTTGGCGAACAACCTGCGGAAGCTCCAGCACAAGCGGAATCCTCTACAGGTTCCTTGCCACCGCCACCTGCGTGATCGTTGGTATACCTGCGACAGAACAGACGCGCTATGGCGCGTCTGTTTGTGATCTGTCTGGGAATAGTATGGGGTTTGCATCTGTAATGGAGTACAAATTCATCACATACCCGATAAGGTTAATAGGGGAGAATGTCAACGATTGATTGAAACGTATAACCTGTGGCAAACGAATCACTACGATACTATGTATCTTGTTCGAGATTACCTTTAGCCGTTTATCGAGAGGTGGCTGCTCATTTACGACAAGTGGAAGGAGTAGACGTTGATCTAATATGCCAAAAGTCCCAGAGGTTTGATTACAATCAAAGTCAAGTAGAGGGGTTGTGGATTCACCATGCTGATGATTCTGATGCGGTGAGTCGAGAACGAGTTAACCAAATTTTGACCCACTATAACCTACTCACAACTTAATCAAGAATCGTTAACCATTATGGACTATTGGGAATTTCTACTCCAAAAAGAGGGCGATCGCACTTGGCTACCCATTAAATCCTCCAAGCTAGACTTGGAGGTGGGTCGATACCGGGTGGTGGCTCATTCAAGTTGCGCCAATACAGACGTAGAAATTTGCGTGACTCATACCGATACCAATGAAACACCACCCAAGCGACGGTATCAAAAGCGATCGCGCCGTACCAACCCTGATGGGTTAATGGTGATTATTCCCTTTACCTATCTTAAGCCTGGTCTGTGGGAACTACGCTGCTGTGGTGATATTATGTCCGATTTTCTGGGCAATTCTTGGCAGGAAATGGTACAGTTATCAGTTGCACCCAAAGCGCGTGAGGTTTTAAACCAGGCACAAGACAGAGACTTCAAAGAAGGATGCAAGGAAGAAGAAAATAATATCACTCATGAAACGGTCAATAGTGAGTCCACGCATCCGGAGGAACTTCACCCACCATTGATGGCTTCCCTCTATAGCCAACAGACACAAGAGGTTCACCCCACACAACAAGAATCCCCGATCGCAGATAATAGTTCATCAGACTCATCTGACCCTATCGCCCAACCCGCCCCATCCCCCTCGCCAACTGAGCTGCCTACCCTAGCTCAGATAGTAGCATTACCACAAACCTATACCCCCTCTCAAACCCCTGTCGCGGCGACAGAAACCTCTGACACACAGACAGATAACTCAGTTTCCCACTCAACGAATGGCAAAAATGGGAATGGGGAGGAAACAAAACCCTTAGAAACAAAAGCCACCTCTCCCCCCCCGGAAGCATTACCTGAGTTAGAGATTCCCGAAGCCGATATCCCCATTCAAACCTCTAACCCTTCCCCATCTCCTCTCTCCAATCCCATCTTGGATCAATCCCTGCAAGTGCTAGAGCAAGTGTTGCAACAGGTACTTGATCCTGTGATTAAAGAGTTTGAAGAATCTGAGTCTTCAGAATTACCCATTCCCATCACCACAGAATCTGAGTTTCCCTCACAGGAGGATACCCCCTGGCAAGGATTAATTTTAACCTTAGAGGAGGAAGCATTAGTAGCACAACGGGGAGAATCCCTCACTGTCGCGGGACAGGTGGATCGGTTAAATATTCATCAGTTACACCAAAGGTCAACCGTCCAGAGTGAGACTCATCAGTTTCAGGGCATCCTACACTATGAATTACGTCATCCGCAAACCGGACAGGTTGTCGTAGATGTGCAAACACCCATCACCACACCAACCTTTCCGGTAGCATTTAGCCAGAGTTTAGACATTCCCTCAGACAGCAAAACCTGTTTATTACTAGGAAAAGTTAACCTGTACAGATCAACGGGGACAGCATTAGCCAGTCAACCCTTTACCGTGACAGTGGATTTAGATGAATTGTTAGTTGCTGTTCAATCGGGAAGTTGGATGAAATCTGAAGACACGACTCCTGTGGTTTCTATCCCAAACCCCAAGTCACAGTCAACTCCCCTGAATCAGACATTTCTTGAGCTAATCGATAATCCGCCAAGCCGTCAGCCTTTCATCTACAAACCCTCAGCAAATCAACCTTTACCCCCACAGCTTTACCAACCCCAATCCCAGCCAGGGTTAACAAAATCCCTGGAGCTGCCTACGTTTTCTCAGCCCAAACTAACAACAGCAAAAGCATCTGAATCCCTTGAGAAAATAGAACCAGAAACCGAGGCGCGATCGCAAGCCGTTGAACCCGCCGAGAAACAGACAACCGAAACAACGCCTTCAGCACTTGACGATACGACAGAAGACTTCGTTATAGACTCATCCGTCACTGAGTTTCCGGTGCAGGAAACAACCGACGGGGAAACCAACAAGGATATTCCTATTCCTAGCAAGGCTTTCTCTGAAGCATCAGTGCCGAGGAAAACTGTGACGGACGCCTCTGAACCCTCAAAACCCGAAACACCGCCCTTAGAGGACAATCCCGCCGCGTTAGCCGAAACATCTGAGGAGGCGGCAATAGAGTCAACCGAGATATCCGATATTTGGACATCAACACCCGATCCTGAACCCTCATCTTTCCAGAAAGAGGAGATATCGAATCCAGAGCTATCCGAGTGGAAAACAGCCGCAATGTCAAGTGCTGCACCCATAAATCAAGATCCTCTCGCCGTCGATCATGCTTTTACCCAACTCAATCTGGATGACCGATTCTGGGGGCGTTTAAATGCTTTAATGACAGATACAGATTTGGCAGAATGGCTGAAAATCGAGTTACCTTCTAGCGAGAACCTCGTTGAGTTGGAAGGGGGACTCTCAGAGACAGAAGTTGATCCATTATTTGCTCAACCCGCAGAAATCCCCCCATCATCAGAGGAAGACACCCCTTTAAATGACTTTGATGAATCGATGTGGGATGAAGACACCGAGGAGGTAGGGAGTCTAAGTCATGAGAATATCCCAAAACTCGAACCCCCTGTCCAACCAGATCCTCCTCCCTTGAATCGTGAGGAATTGCTGGAGCGAGAAATTGTGGTTGATGAGGATGAACCCCAGGCGAGTGAACCCTCAGAGTCTCAGCCAATTGGTTCGAGAACCATTGAGACACAACGATCGCACCTGAGAACCGCTGACATGGCTCAACTTGACTTAGAAACACCATTATTACCCACCCCAGAACTGTTTATCCCGACTCAGGAACTAGCGGCTGGGGAACCTGTACTGGTACGAGTTAAAGTGACCCCTGATTCGGCTCGCTTGGGTGTTAAATTATGGGTTCAAGATCGCCAAAGTCGCTCCCTGTTAGATGGACCTCGTTGGTTAATGGATTTAAGCCCAAATAAAGCGGGAGAATTAGAAGCATTAACCCAGTTAGTTGTACCCTTTGGTACAGTAGAAATCCGGTTTGAGGCGATTACTGTAGATTTAAACAGTGAACGGGAAAGCCATAAAGTTACTGTTGATCGGGTTGTGGTTCCGCCGAACTTGTCAGATTTTTCAGACGATGAGTTATAAATTCAAAGGGAACGGGAAACAGTTTGACTAATCAGAATAATGCGACAAGACGTGATACAAGTAAGGATTTGTGGTGTTGAATACTAAGATATCGTTTTGGCTGATACCGTCAGCCGCTTATCGACCATTTTTCCAAGAGATGATCAATTCTCTCTCCAAAGCCCATAATTCACCCACGTTTGAACCTCACGTCACTATGTATTCGGGGGACTATAGGGCTGATGAATCGGTTGATGAATTAATCGAAACAGCCGTAAAGAACGTTTCTGGGTTTATGCTAGATATCGAACAGCTTGGCTATACCGATTTATACACCAAGACATTATTTGTACAATTTAAACCATCGGCAATTCTGACTCAGGTTTCAGAAAGGTTGCGCCATAACTCGGCTAAACCCTCTGATTATGTTCTTAGTCCCCATTTAAGTTTGCTTTACCAGCATCTTAATCAAGCCGTTAAAGAAAAATTAGCTACAGAGTTAGTTATTCCCTATACTCAAGTTTTCTTTAATGAAGTCAGAGCTATTTCCACACCGGCACATGTTCGGAGTGGGGAGGATGTGGAAAAGTGGCAAACGCTTAGTGTTAGAAAACTCGACTAAAATTATCTGTCTGTTCCCTATTCTCTGTTCCCGGGCAAATGACGTAGCTTGCTTCTTTTCGGAAAGCGAGTATGACAAATGACAAATCCGGATGAGGCGATCGCACCTGCGAAACAAGAAAAGGAGAAACTGTTCGGTTGACGAACATGAGTAGCGACAAGCATCAGCAGGATGAGACTATGATATCAGGGAATTCTCAAGTATCCGGGAAACCTTCTACTGGGATAGAGACTGTGCAAGCTGAAGCCGACAACTTTTTTAACCAAGGATTGGCGTGGTTTCAGCAAAAGGACTATCGGCGTGCGATCGCGGCGTTTAACCAAGCCTTACGGATTAATCCTGATTTGGTGGAGGCTTATCGTTATCGCGCGATGAGTCATTATTGTCAGGGAGATGCTTTGGGGGCGATTGGAGACTTCGATGAGGTGCTACGGATTAATCCTTATTATGCTGAAGTCTACAGCGATCGCGGTTTGATTCTGGCTCAGCTTAATGATCGCTGGGGCGCGATGCAGGATTATAATCAAGCCTTGCAACTTGATCCCAATTATGCTAAAGGGTATCTAAATCGCAGTATGCTGCGGTTGACACTAGAAGACTATACTGGCGCGATCGCGGATTGTGATCAAGTGATTCGGATTAATCCCAATCTCGCCGAAGGGTATCTGAATCGAGGAATTGCCCGGTTTGAACTAGAAGAGTATCAAGACGCCATAGCCGATTGCGATCGCGCTTTAGGGATTAATCCGAATCTAGCGGCGGCTTATTTTAACCGGGGGATGAATCAAATCGCTTTGGGAGCGTATCAGGAGGCGATCGCGGATTTTAACCACGTCTTGGAATTGAATCCCAATGATGCTCAAGCTTATCTAAATCGCGGTTATGTGCGGTTGCAGTTGGGAGAAAATTGGTCAAGTATTGAGGATTTTGACCAAGCGATGCGCTTAGAACCCGTGGCGGCGAAGGCATTTTTTCAACAGATTGCTAATACGTTGAACGAAGAACCAGACGCCGTTGAGGATAATGAATCAAAACTGATTCAAGGGTTGATGGTTCAAGGGAATTTACGCTATCAACTAGGCGATTATCAAGAGGCGCTGAATGCGTATAATCAGGTTTTAACTATCGATTCTAATCATACAGAAGCGTATAACCAGCGCAGTACCGTGCGTTCGGCGATGGGGGATTACCAAGGTGCGATCGCGGATTTAGACATGGTGAAAACGCTCTCCCTGACAACTCCGTTATCCCTAGAAGTCGTATCCGTGGCGACGGATAAACTAACTCCTCAAGAGTACCATAATATCGGCGTAGAAAAGTTGAATCAGGAAGACTTCCACGGCGCTATTGAAGCGTTTAATTATGTCTTACAGGATAATCCAAATAATGCCACGGCGTTAACCTGTCGCGGATTTGCTTATCGTCGTCTGGGTGATAAGCCACGGGCAATTGCAGATTTTCAGAAAGCCGCGAAGGTGTTTTATGAGCAAGGGGATATGAAGTCATCTCAGGAAGTCATAAAGACACTGAAAAAACTACGGCAATAATGATTAAACCCGCCCCTACACAATGATGGGTGAGACACCAATGATGAAGGGCGGGTTTTGCATAAAAGTTAGCGGTGTTGATTCAACGTTTATCCCTAAACCCGCCCCTACACGATGGCTATGGCGAGGAATTTAATGAACTGTAGGGGCAACCCGCTTGTATCAATAAACAACACTATTCCACTCAATTGGATCGGCTCGCCCTCAGCTTAATAGCATCGCTTAAAACGATTCTGGGCGCAAGGATGGTGCCCCTACAGAATCGCTACGCTTATGGATTTAAACGCTGGGCAAATACCTGATGTTCGGCTGTCTGTATTCCCTGCTGCAACACTGCCAAAACTTCAGCTAAGTTTCCCTCGCGCAATGCATTAACCGCTAGCCATAATCCCGGAAAAACACCAGAGAGAATAATTCCTGCTTCATCGGGTTCTAAGGAAACATATCTCCCCGCTTCTAAGCGAAACCAATCAATACGATTTTCATAACTTTGCCACACAATATATTCTTGTACGCCATTGCGACGATAGGCATTCAGTTTATCGTTTAAATCATAAGAGGCACTCGAAGCCGCTACTTCTACAATTAATTCTGGTGCGCCTTCAATATAATCATCCTCAGTAATCCGAGAATTCCCCCCGACTTCCGGTTCAATTCGCAGTAAAGCATCGGGTTGCGGTTCGTTATCGGCATCCAAACGAACTGTGGTATTATCCTGCACATCAACTCCCGGTGTCGCCACCCCATAAGTTCCCAACCAAGTGATGATTTTGGCATGGGGTTTACCGTGACGGTTAGCGCGAACGGGTGAAGCCACGTAAACCACTCCTTCAATTAATTCCGCTTTTTTGTTTTCTGGCATTTCCTGATAGCGACGCTCAAATTCGATGCGGGTGAGGCGATCGCCACTTTCTAAGGGAGGAGGAGAAACGGTGGGACTAATTGACATCTGACACGCTCTAACTGTAATCGCTAACGGTTAAATTCATTTTAGCGTTGAGTGATGACAGTTATAAATAATGTTTGGCATAAGGGTGAGGGGTGAGATGCCAAGGATTAAGGGCGGGTTTTGAACATAGGTTAGCAATTTTAGGTAGGGGTAGGGCGGGTTTTGAACATAGGTTAGCAATTTTAGTAGGGGTAGGGCGGGTTTTGCAGCAACGCTAGCGGTGTTGCATCCAACGTTTATCCCTAAACCCGCCCCTACATTATGCCTACATGACGTTTCAGGAGGGTTGGCACTTGTAGGGGCTCTTTCATTGCCGTGCCCTTGGCATTGCCATGCCGTAGTATATTGATGAGTTAAGGAGTATGTTTAATGACAGATAAGCCCACATCTTACGAACAGTTCACCCTGCCAATCGTACAGGAAATGTTCGAGTTAGTGTTAGATGAGCGAACCAATTGGACAGCTCACATAGAACCCGTTGAACCCAGCCCTCGATTAGTTCAAGACTTGGAGGATAATGTACTGCTCGCCTTAGCCACCAATACTGAAAAAGCGAGGTCAGAACTGATTATCACTCCCATCCTGAACGAGTTGCGTCGGAGAAAAAATGTCGTCGTGTTTTCGGGTAAAACCTTTAACGTCAACGAAGAACTGGGCTTAAAGGGACGCTGCGATTTTATTGTCACGGCATCGGATGAATTCTATTACATCAAAGCTCCAGTTTTAACGATTGTCGAAGCAAAGAATGAGAGTATTGTTTCCGGCTTAGGGCAATGTCTTGCCACAATGATTGCCGCCCAGATATTCAATCAGAGTGACGTGGTTTATGGTGCAGTGACAACGGGCGATCGCTGGAAATTCTTGCAGATCAATAGCAAAGCTGTCAGGATTTCTCCAGTTGAGCATAGCTTGGAAAATTTGGGTAAAATCTTAGCAGTATTGGAGGCAGCAACGTGAAAACCTGTTTAAATGGTTGCCTACATAATGTTTTAGTAGGGTTTGCACTTGTAGGACACGGTAATGCCATGCCCCTACGGTGAAATAAAATAGATTACTGGTGCCTCCTGTCTCCTGCCATCTGCCTTCTGAAAGCCTTCTGGCATACCTCCGTAGTGCTGAAATACGCCGCAAAAAAGCCACCTCTACATGAGAGTTCCGTACTCTAACCAACCGCAAATTCAGTAAACTTACGTTTATAGGGAGCGTGAAAGGCTAAAACAATATCTTGCTTGGGAACGCCAGCTTCAACTAATTCATTAGCCACTCCGATTTCTGTTCCATCACGCTCAATCCAAATCTTTCCATCCTTAATTTCTACATAGATAATGCAACCAAAGACGCGACTCAACCCTTCCCAACCGATATGCAAGACTTGGTAGCGATCGCGCTCTGGATCAAATATAAGTTGAACTTCTGTATTACTGTTTAAACCATTGCCTACATGACGTTTCAGGATGCCTTGCACCAGTTGACGATAGTTTAGTTTATCCATAAATTAATAACGGTAGTTTCCTCAGTTTCAGGAGGTTTGGCACTTGTAGGGCTCTTTCATTGCCGTGCCCCTAGGGTGAAATAAAATAGATTACTGTTGCCTTCTGCCTCTATGGTGCTGAAATACCCCGTAAAAAAGCCGTGAACACCGATCCAGCCATCGCCAGCCGCTTCTTACAATAAGGTCAGTTAAACAAATTCTCTACGTTAACGACTGACTATGCAACCCAATAATCCCAATCTGTTTACCGAAAAAGCCTGGGAAGCCCTCGCCTATACCCCAGATGTAGTTAAAGCCGCCCAGCAACAACAAATTGAAAGCGAACATTTGATGAAAGCCCTCCTAGATCAAGAAGGGCTGGCGATTAGCATTCTCAATAAAGCCCAAATCCCGGTACAGCGAATACGGGAAGCCACAGACGCCTTTATCCAGCGTCAACCAAAGGTTTCTGGGAGTAGTTCCTCTATTTATATGGGGCGTAGCCTGGATACCTTGTTAGATCGGGCTGATGGCTACCGCAAAGAATTTAACGATGACTACATCTCCGTCGAGCATCTGATGTTAGCTTATGTTAAAGACGATCGCTTTGGCAAAAGCCTATTTCAGGAATTTAAACTAGACGAACAAAGGCTGAGAACGACGATTACCCAAATTCGGGGGAACCAAACTGTGAGTGATCAAAACCCAGAAGGCAAATACGAAGCCCTAGAGAAATATGGACGGGATTTAACCGAAGCCGCTAGAGAAGGCAAACTTGACCCCGTGATTGGGCGAGATGATGAGATTCGCCGCACGGTACAAATTCTCTCCCGTCGCACCAAAAACAACCCAGTTTTGATTGGGGAACCAGGAGTGGGTAAAACTGCGATCGCAGAAGGATTAGCACAGCGCATTGTCGCCGGCGATGTCCCCCAATCCCTCAAGGATCGCAAATTAATCGCCCTAGATATGGGCGCGTTAATCGCTGGGGCGAAGTTCCGAGGTGAATTTGAAGAACGCCTGAAAGCGGTTCTCAAAGAAGTCACCGACTCCAAGGGACAAATCATCATGTTTATTGATGAAATCCATACCGTTGTCGGCGCAGGGGCGACACAAGGATCGATGGATGCGGGGAATTTACTCAAACCCATGCTGGCTAGAGGGGAGTTGCGCTGTATTGGCGCGACAACCTTAGATGAGTATCGCAAATATTTAGAAAAAGATGCGGCATTAGAACGCCGTTTCCAACAAGTCTTCGTGGATCAACCCAGTGTCGTGGATACCATCTCCATCCTCAGAGGGTTAAAAGAACGCTACGAAGTCCACCACGGCGTTAAAATCTCCGATAGTGCTTTAGTTGCAGCCGCGACACTATCCACCCGTTATATTAGCGATCGCTTCCTTCCGGATAAAGCCATTGATTTAGTCGATGAATCCGCCGCCAGACTAAAAATGGAGATTACCTCCAAACCGGAAGAACTTGACGAAATCGATCGCAAAATCCTGCAACTGGAAATGGAGAAACTGTCCCTACAAAAAGACAGTGATCCAGCCTCCATGGAACGCTTAGATCGCCTGGAACAAGAACTGGCTAATCTAAAAGAAGCACAACGCACCTTAAACGCCCAATGGCAATCCGAAAAAGACGTTCTGGATCGGATTCAAGGGATTAAAGAAGAAATTGATCGCGTCAATATAGAAATCTCTCAAGCCGAACGGGAATACAATCTGAATCGGGCGGCTGAACTCAAATACGGGAAACTCGCCGAGTTACAGCGATCGCTGCAAGCTTCTGAACAACAGCTAAACGAAACCCAAACCAGTGGTAAGTCCCTGTTACGGGAAGAAGTCACCGAGTCTGATATTGCTGAAATTATCTCCAAGTGGACAGGAATTCCGATCAGCAAGCTGGTAGAATCCGAGAAGGAGAAACTGCTACAACTCGAAGACGAACTGCATCAACGAGTCGTCGGACAAGAAGAAGCCGTTACCGCCGTAGCCGATGCAATTCAGCGATCGCGTGCCGGATTAGCTGACCCCAATCGTCCCACCGCTAGCTTCATTTTCCTAGGTCCGACGGGTGTGGGTAAAACCGAATTAGCAAAAGCCCTCGCCGCCTATCTCTTCGACACCGAAGACGCCTTGGTGCGGATTGATATGTCAGAATACATGGAAAAACACGCCGTCTCTCGCCTGATTGGTGCGCCTCCAGGATATATTGGCTATGAAGAAGGGGGTCAGTTAACTGAATCAATTCGGCGACGCCCTTATGCGGTGATTCTCTTCGACGAAATCGAGAAGGCGCATAATGATGTATTTAATATCATGCTGCAAATCCTTGATGATGGTCGGGTCACCGATGCTCAAGGACATACGGTAGACTTCAAGAATACTGTGATTATCATGACCAGCAATATTGGATCGCAGTACATTCTCGACTTAGCTGGCGATGATACCCACTATGACGAAATGCGGGGACGGGTAATGGATGCGATGCGGACTAGCTTCCGTCCGGAGTTCTTGAACCGGATTGATGAAGTGATTATCTTCCACGCCCTGCAAAAACACCAGTTACGCCATATCGTTTCCCTACAAACTCACCTACTGGAGAAACGCCTCGCCGAACGGCAAATGTCGCTGAAGCTATCGGAAGACGCGATCGATTACTTAGCCGAAGTGGGGTATGATCCGGTGTACGGCGCACGTCCCCTGAAGCGGGCGATTCAACGGGAATTAGAAACCCAACTTGCCAAAGCCATCCTCCGGGGTCAGTTCAGCGATGGCGATACCATCTTTGTCGATGTGGAGAACGAACGGCTGGTGTTCAAGCGCTTACCTGCGGAGTTGTTGACCACGCAATCAAGTTAATTCCTCGACAGCCAGGGAATCTAGGACAAGTTAATCCCCCACTTTAGGGGGATTGTGCCATTCTATGCAAAAATAAGTCCGGTAATTCTGTCGTTGTCTCAATCTCAAGGAACTCGATTGTGAATCAATCCCCAAATGAAGGCACAAAAACCTTTTTGTATATTGTTGGCATTTCCCTGGGTGTGGGTCTTTTACTCGCCGCATTTGTTTTGCTACTCACGGGAGTTGGTGTAATTAAGCAAATTCCCTCGGCTGTTGTCTGGGCGATCGTTCTTTTTTCCATTGGTATCGGTATCCTCAGCGGTATTAGTATCAGGCGGTAAATTTTGATGTTCTGAGTGGATTAGCTGATGTGCATTTAAATTGGGTATTCCTGGTTAAGAGTTTCCTGTTTCCCAACCTTAGCCATCATCTTTAATTTTGTCCGACTCCTTATAGATAGCTGTTGTCATAAAGGTTAGGACTTTCTTGATGGCTGAAATGACTATGTACTCATCATAAACCTTCTGCCTTCTGCCTTTGGCTCTATAAAGTTACTCATCTAGAATAAACCCTGACATCTTATGAGTCCACTTCCCCCATCGGATACCCTAATTTATGCTTATATTTTTTCCATTTCTGTAGCCGTTACGTTTGTGGTTTATATTTTGCGAGGTTTCGGAATCCTAAGCTTTATTCCCGGAGGTATTTTGTGGTTATTAATTTTACTGTCGATTGCTACAGGAGTTATTTACGGGGTACAGAAAACCAAGCGGTACTAATCTAAATGAATTCACCTCACATCTTATCATTGAGATTGCAATACTGCTCGGATAAGCCTTGAGCAGAAGGGCAGGTAGGTTGGGCCCTTGGTAACGAAACCCAACGTTTTACTGGGTTTGTTGGGTAACGCTTGCGCTCTACCCAACAAACAATTTTTCTTAACCGAGCAGTATTGATTGAGATTGTGGGAATTTTGGCGGTTGTAGGGGCGAGTCGCTGCATAGAGTAGGCGGTGTAAGAATTAACCTATATCGAAAAAGCCCCTGTCCCAATGTTCCCGGTATCAGATAATTCCCGATACCTGATGTAGGCGCTGCTGATAGCGTTGTTGGATATCCTGAATCGTAAACACAGCCTGAAACTCTAACCCAACCGACTGGTAAAATTCCGCACCGCCTTGCTGTCGATCAACCAAAGCCAGCACCTGATCCACCTGATACCCCGCCTCTCGCAGGCGCTCAACTGCTTTCATTGCCGATTTTCCCGTGGTTACCACATCTTCTAACACCACAACCTTAGCGCCGGCTGGTAAAGAAGGACCTTCGATATATGCCTTTGTACCATGTCCTTTTGCTTCTTTACGGATAATTAAAGCAGGAATAGGTCGATTTGCGATCGCAGACACCACACTCACCGCGCTGACAATCGGATCAGCACCCAAAGTTAAACCCGCAACGGCTTGGGTATCCTGGGGGAGGAGAGAAAGTAGCAATTGTCCAATCGCTAATCCTCCGTGAGGATGCAGCGTCACCTGTTTGCCATTAATGTAATAGGAACTGCGCTGTCCCGAGGAGAGAACAAAGTCTCCCTCTTGATAAGCCAGTTGACAAAATAAATCGAGCAGCAACTGACGCTGTTGTGTTAATTGGGTTGAGGTATCCAGAGAAAGCAATGGTTTACTGTTGTCAGCCATGATAGTCAAAGGGTGAAAATCCAACCACCACTATACTGAATTCAAATATGAGAATATTATTGAGGAAAAGTGAGGCGACAAATTATGCATAAGGGGTTGAGGATATCGCTCAGGGGTTTACTTATTGCTGCTTCCACGATAGTGGCTAGCACAGCTATGGCACAAGAAAACTTTGAGCCAGTCCGCCTAGAAAGGATTCCAGACACCTTTGATCGAGCGTTTTTCAGTGAATCGGGAACGTTTTACGAAAACCGCAGTATCGGGCGTCAGATTGAATATATTATCGGTCCGGGTGGAATAGGGGATGCGGCGTTTCCAGATTTGGAACTGGAGCGAGATGCCGAATTGATTAATATTCTCTACGAGGATGCATTAAACCAACAGTTTGCTAGTGATCCAGTAATTCGCACACCGGATTTACCGAATCCCTTCGACACCTCGGTTCGGTTATTGCCTGTTTCTGATCGCTTTAGACCCCAGGTGGGTCCGCGAATTGAAGGGAGTGAGTTCTTCTTTGAAGCTCCATTGCCACGTTAGCGGCTTGACATCAGCCACTTGAGCGGACGAGGATATCAAAACAAAATCCAGGGTGCAGGAGTTGAACCTGCCTTGGGCGAATTATGAGTTCGCTGCCTCAACCGCTCGGCCAACCCTGGTTAATTGATCCTTACTCTATATTATAGTAATCGGAGTTGGATATCTTGCCGCAACCGTTGAGCTATTCCTGATGCTCGCCGCCTATTGCACAAGGATGCTTTTAGTTTTGACATCAACCCAGCGACAAAAACTAAAATGGAGAGGACTGCTCTGTGAAGTAATCCAGTCCTGGGATTTATGATAATGCTGTGTAAAAGCCGTGAGCTGTCATCGGGCTTTATGCTATTCTTGACTAATCTTGCCCACCCGACAATGGCTTTGGGGGTATTACCTTCAGCTTTAGTGTAAGCTGTCACTTGTCTCGATGCGCTATAACCATAAGTCGTGTTACTTTTCTTCTATAACTTGAATCACTAATGAAATTCAACTCGACTGTAGCACTCACTCTGATTCTGCTGGCAATGATGTTAGGTGCTGGCTTTGTGAGTGCGATGTGGGGATTTTCCCTGGGTCATGAAGCTCTCAAAGGTGTGACTCAGCCCGATGTTCGCCCGACGAAGAAGCTGGCAAATAACCAGGAGGTTGAGCCTGGAGGTAAAGAGGTTACGCTTTTGAGTGAACGGGATATCCTGGTCAACGTTCACGCCTATATCCAGGACCAAGACAAGGATAAAGACTCCAATACCGATAATAACGACTCTGAGTCAAAGAGCCAGAGTGATACACAGAAGCCAGAGGAGTCAGCCGCAGAGAATCAGCAATCTGAAGTTGAAGAAGCATCGTCTGAATCGGATGTATTCAACACACAGACATCGTTTACCAGTAGTGGCTCGAATCAAAATTTACCCCTCAAAAGCCAGGATCGGGGGGTCACTTTGGAGGTTCGTTCCGCCAATCTTCAGGGAGGCTCATTGTTGCTAGATGTCAGCTTAAAGAATGAGGGCGCTAATCCGGTTCGATTCCTTTATAGTTTTTTAAATGTTACCGATGACAAAGGTCGAGCGTTGAGTGCGATTACTGAAGGGTTACCGGGAGAATTGCCGTCAAATGGCGAGGAATTTTCGGGTACGGTGAGTATTCCTACAGCGTTGTTGGATGACGCCAAAGCGCTGTCATTAACCCTCACGGATTATCCTGATCAAAAGCTCAAGCTGAAAATGTCCGAAATCCCTGTCGCGAGGTAAACAGAAACGGAGCAGGTTTGGCGCATAATATTTTTCTTACCTTCGGTTCTATTGCTCCCTTTATGTTAAACGGTATTTGTCAATCAATACAGTCCCCTAGAGAAAGGCTATCTGTGGAGTACCGTTGTAGCTTTTCTCTAGGAAGCAGTAGAACTACTTTTGCGGGTTACCTGCTACCGTTCTTATGGTTGCACAGTTAATGGTTTTCCTCACTGCGAGTGCTTCTGGACCCCTTACCAGCCGGGACATGCTGTTGCGATTATTATTAGTCCTGCTTTTGATTGCAATCAATGCCTTTTTTGTCACGGCTGAGTTTTCGATGGTTTCGGTGCGGCGATCGCGGATTAACCAATTGGTTGATGCGGGGGATGTGCAAGCCAAGACGGTTCAATCACTACAACAGAGTATTGAGCGTCTCCTCTCGACGACTCAGCTAGGTATTACTCTATCCAGTTTAGCCTTGGGTTGGATTGGAGAAAATACCGTCGCCGTTTTCGTCGCGGCGGTGTTGACTCAATTACCCCTACCCCCAGAGATGGTTCAAGGAATGGCTCATTCTCTGGCGATTCCGGTGGGATTTTTCCTGATTGCTTATCTGCAAATTGTTCTCGGCGAACTCTGTCCTAAATCTGTGGCGTTGCTGTATTCTGAACAGTTGGCTCGGCTTTTGGGTCCTCCGAGTCTGGTAATTGCCCGATTTTTCAATCCGTTTATTTGGATTTTGAACCAATCAACACGCTGTTTATTGCGGCTGGTAGGTGTGCAATATACGGGGGGATGGTGGAATAATCAGGTGACCCCTGAAGAGTTACAGTTAATTATTACCACCGAGCGGGAATCGACGGGTTTAGAAGCCGAAGAACGAGAATTATTGAATAATGTCTTTGAATTTGGCGAAGTTTTGGCAACGGAGGTGATGGTTCCGCGCACCAGCATTGACGCAATTCCCAGTACAGCAACGGTGCAAATGGTGTTAGAAGAAATTGCTAATACTGACCATTCTCGCTATCCGGTAACGGGGGAATCTCTGGATGATATTCGCGGGATTATTCATTTTAAAGAGTTAGCTAAACCCTTATCGGAGAGAAAATTAACCTTAGATACACCAATTGAACCCTGGATTCGTCCGGCTCGATTTGTCCCGGAATTAACTCCCTTGAGCGAACTCCTACCCTTAATGCAGCGATCGCACTTGGCGATGGTGATGGTTGTAGATGAGTTTGGCGGTACGGCTGGCTTGGTGACGCTGAAGGATTTAGTGGCGGAAATTATTGGTGATAACCCAGAACCAGAAAGTCCCGAAGAGGTGCCGATCCGAATTGTGGATGAACAAACCTTTTTAGTTCAAGCCCAAATAGATTTAGAAGAAGTTAACGAACTTTTGGATTTAAATTTACCTGTAACCGATGAATATCAAACCTTGGCAGGTTTTTTATTATATCAGTTCCAAAAAATTCCGCTGCAAGGGGAAATCTTAAACTATGAGAATCTGGAGTTAAAAGTTATCTCAGCCGAAGGACCTCGCCTGAACCGAATTCGCATTTATCGGAATGAACCCACAACTGTTCCCGCTGAAGATCTGTCTGAAACAGATGTGACGTCAGAAATTACTTCAACCGAGAATACAGCGAATGGAACCCAAGGCGATACGCCAGATGCTTCTACCAATGATTTAGAATAAGCCAAAAGCGAGTAAAGGGCGACCCGAGTAAATTGAGTGGATACAGTTGTTAATTGGTGCAAGCGGGTCGCCCCTACAGGTGTTTCATACCAAGACTTCCTGTTTCCTGTTCCCCAGAATCTAGAATTCAAATACAGGCATAAGCTGCAACATCCCTAATCCTAACTCCTTGACCGAGAGCGATCGCGCTTCAAAAAATGCCACCATGTCTTTGGGTTGAGGATTACCACGGGAAGCACCTTTGAGTCCTCTGGCGATAATTAACCCACAGTAGCCCTTCGTTTTTAGACACCGTTGTTCCCAATGCTTACGATTAGCCGTATGAGCCGGATCAGCTTCGGGAAACTCACCAAATAGGTAAAGATGACTATCTCCTGTTTGCAGAATGCCCAAATCGTAGCGATCGCCGACTAAGGGATCTTCTCCAGGGTTAAAGCCAATCCCCTTAAGTCCACCGGCTGTTTTAATTTGCTCGATTAAAACTTTAGCTTTCGGGCGAGTGGTTTGAATTAACACCACAGGTAACCCTTCTCCTATCGGCGGGGCGTCTTGAGATTGATAAAAATCAACACCCTCCCGTAGGAGTGCTATACTCTCCCAAGGCATCATCCCCAGACTCAGATAGGAATCTTTTGGCACTAAGTCATCCCGTAGAGGAAGTTCTAGTTCATCCTCATCCTCCTCCTCATCCCAATCCTCGTCATCCGTATCATCAATCGCCATCTCCCACAACTCAGATGCGATCTCTGGTCGTGTAGACACTTGAATAGACACCGTTGTTTTTGACTCCGTATCTTCCGTATCTACAGGGATAGGGATGCGGTAGCGCTTGTTCATCGCCGGAAAATCATCCGCCGCTAATTTTCCGGATGAGCCTTGGAAAAATCGATGCAGGGCTTCTAGCGCCATATAGACAACCAGTGCTTCTTCCTCATCCAGAAAGGGTCGCATTCCCTCTAATGGATGCACCGCGCCAAAACTCGGCACAATCTCTTCAACGGATAACTCGGCTAAATCCCCATCCTCATCATCTTCAAATTCCTCATCCGCTGCTTCATAGGTGATAAACAAGCAATCTTGTCCCAAAAATGCCTTTTCCATCGCCTCTACAGATTCCTGATTGACGACCGACTCCCGAAACCGTTGCAGCGAATCTAAGGAGCGATAGAGCAGAATTCCGTACTCCACACCCAGCATACCCATGACCGAGACGTACAACTCACCCACATCCCAGCGATTTAATTCCACACTCAGGATTTGATGATCAGCCAGGACATCCCAAGGCGCATCTTGCCATAAGTCATACGCCTTGGCAATCAACAGATCCGCATACTTAGGAGGTAAATGCGGCTGGCGCTGGAGGGCAATTTCCTCAAACCCGCGAAACAACTCATCAATCAGGGGTAAATCGGGGACATAATCGATGGCAATCTCTAACTCTTGCAGTACCCCACGCAACAAAAACTGAACTTCGCGATCGCGTACCACAATTTTAGACGGACGGGCGGGTCGAGCCGGACTTTGGGGATGTTCCATGGCTCGCAATAGCGTGCGAACAATCGCTTCAGGTCCCATTTCTGGCGAGACGATATCCATCGCCCGGACAATTCCTTCTGAGCCATCCACCCAAAGAATGCACTCATTATTACCCTCAGCATCAAAATCACCCTGATCGGATAAAGTCACTAAAGAACGGCGATCCCCTTCCCAGACGCTGGGTATTTGGGGTAACCGTTTGAGCCGACGACGAGTATTGCGATTGAGAGCAGACATAGGGTATTTGACAATAAGTGCAAAAACCATGGCAGGTCAGCCATGATTAATAATCGATACTCCTAGTGAAGTACCCCAACTTGCTTCGCTGAAGTTGGGGCTTCCAACTCAACTAAACAAGGACGGTCTTATTCGTCTTTAGAGTTTCCCGTCTCATCCGCCGATGCCTCCTCAGACATAAGTCTAATTTGGTCTTACAAGGGCGTCCACAGGCAGCAACCCGCCTCCCGCAGGTTTTATTATTTGTCGTAGAACATAGCTTGGTTTATCTTTTACCGCAGGGCGTAACCTAACGAACCAGTGGTCATGTTCTTTCCCTAGCTGCGATGTTTCTGCGGCAAGCATCTTACTGCTACTTTGAAGTTAGCCTATCTGGTGTCCATACGCCTAGGCGGGTTAGCAACCAAGTTTATAGTAGTACAACCACTTTGAAACTGCCAGTACCTTGTCTGTTGACTGACTCCGTACCTCCGTCAGGGAGATCCCTATCTCCACCCTGCTAACGCTGAGGGTGGGGACTTTCGCGATTCGTTAAACCGCAATACCTTCCGGGCTGCGCTTCATTGTTTGGACAAAGGAGTTCCCAAGAAAATTTTTATCGGGTAAATACACGCGCTTGGGGTCAGTCTCGATAAACTTGATCCATAAGCGTGGCACATCAGTAGTTCATCATCCAACTTTAACCTAACCAGGAGTCACAACGTACTTATGACACAAGCAACAACACCGCAACAAGGTATCCAACTGACCGAACAAGCCCTCAAGCATATTGTGGCGCTGCGAGACCAACAAGGACAAGACCTATACTTGCGGGTTGGTGTCCGTCAGGGGGGCTGTTCCGGGATGTCTTACATGATGGATTTTGAAGATCCCAGTAAGGTACGGGATAACGATGAAGTGTTTGACTACGAGGGCTTCAAAATAATATGTGATCCCAAAAGCATCCTGTACCTGTATGGTCTGGTCTTAGATTACAGCAATGCCATGATTGGGGGCGGATTCCAATTCACCAACCCCAACGCCAATCAAACCTGTGGCTGTGGCAAATCCTTTGGCGTTTAATTAAAAACGGCGGCATAGGGAAGGGAGTAGGGGTTTGGTAACCAAACCCCTACTGCATTTAAAATGACATGTTAGAACGTAAGTTGGTCTAAACCTGAAATTGAATCTATGACCGAAACTGTTAATTCTCTGTTCGAGAGTGGCTTAGAACGCTACAACGCGGGTGAAGCACCCGATTCCCTGATTCCTGTATTTAAACAACTGTGCGATCGCTTCCCGAAAAACGCCGCCGCTTGGAGTTGTTTGGCTTGGTTGTATTTGCTGGATGACCAAGGGGAACGGGCATATAAAGTAGCACTCAAGGGGACTAAAATTGATGCCAATGCACCCCAAGCCCGAGTAAATCTAGCGGTGGCGATGTTGGAAACGGGTCAAAAGGGAGTGCGTCAACACATCGACATCGTTAAGCAGATGATGGCGACGGATTCTCAAGTTCGTCAGGATGTCTTTGAGAGTATTGAGGATGGACTGAATAGGAAGCCTGACTGGGACAGTTTAAAGCGGGTTAAACAATGGCTATCTGAGGGGTGAATCCTGCCTTCGGCTAGTGTAATCGCCCTTAACGGTCATGTTCCAGACGTTCCATGGCACATCAATTGTCGGCTCAGCTTCTCGATACACTAGAGGAAGTCATTAGGATCAACCAATGACCAATGACTCATGACCAATAACCCATGACCAATAACCCATGACCCAAACGCCGTTAGTTGGTCTAAAGGCAGACCAGTTCCGTCATCCTCTTGATTTCCAAGCCACCCAAGCCTTGAAGCAGTTCCCTGGACTCGACTTGATGGTGCGAAATCTCCTCGGACCCTTGGCGGAACAATTCTTTTACCTAAATAATATTGCTGCCAGTGTTTTGGTGGGCGAAAATCAGCTACCGCACCTGCATCAGTTGCTGCTAGACGCCTGCAAAACCCTGGACTTAGAAACCCCTCAACTATACGTGCAGCAGCATCCCGTGCCAAATGCTTATACCTTTGCCATGCGGGGTAAACAGCCATTTATCGTCCTGCACACCGCTTTAATCGATATGCTGACCCCAGAAGAAATTCAGGCGGTGATAGCTCACGAATTGGGACATCTCAAGTGCGAGCATGGGGTTTATCTGACACCGCTCAACATTATGATTTTAGCGGCGTCTTTGCTGCCGAATTGGGGGGCTGTGATTGCCCAAAGCCTTCAGGAACAGATGCTGGAGTGGTTAAGGTGTGCTGAGTTTTCCTGCGATCGCGCGGCGCTGCTGGCAACTCAGAATCCCAAAGTGGTGATGTCGGTGCTGATGAAACTGGCTGGCGGTTCACCCACCCTGGCTCCCCAACTCAACCTCGATGCCTTTATCGCCCAAGCCAGAGCCTATGATGATATCAGCAATTCGGAATTGGGAGAATTGCTCAAATCCGCTCAAACTGCCCAGTTGAGCCACCCCGTCCCCGTGTTACGGGCGCGGGAAATCGATAAATGGGCAAGTTCTCAAGCTTATCAGTCCTTGCTACAACCGACATCTATCAGGTATAATGAAAAGGTTGCATCCCAGGGCGGATGGCGAAATTGGTAGACGCACCACACTCAAAATGTGGCGACCTCTGGTCGTGAGAGTTCGAGTCTCTCTCCGCCCATTCAGATTCAGAGGTGGTACAGATGACACAACGACTCAAGAGTTGGGAGTCTCCTCGCCGTCAAGGGCGAAATGATAAAGGCAAAGGCGGTTCCGCCAGAGCCAGACAACTGAAGAAGCAGCGGCAAATGTTGCTCAAGAAGTTGAAAGAAAGCGGAAAAGCCGAACAACAGAATAAGCAAGGGGGAAGAGAAAAAGACACTCTTCCCTCTTTTTTTAAGTTCGTATGTTTGTACGATTCAATCTGTGTAATCAGTGTCAATGCATACGATCAATGGTGCGATATTGGATAGCTTCGGCAATGTGTGGCGTTTGCAGCGTCTCAGCCCCCGATAAATCGGCAATTGTGCGGGCGACTTTGAGGATGCGATCGCTTGCCCGGGCAGATAGTCCGAGTTGGCGAATTGCCCCTTCTAATAAATTGCGACTACTATCCTCTAAATGACACCATTTTCTCAGATGACTACTTTGCATCTGGGAATTGCAGCGCAGTGAGGGTTCTGAGTGGAATCGATCACGGGCGCGATCGCGGGCTACCTTTACTCTCTCCCGTACCGCTTCTGACGCCTCGCTTTGGGGTTGTCGAGTAATTTCTTCGGGTTTAAGACGATTCACGGCGACTTGTAAATCTATTCGATCCATTAATGGACCCGAAAGTTTTGCCCAATAGTTCTCCCGTTGTCGCGCTGAACAGGTGCAGGGTTGCAGGGTATCGCCAAAGTAACCACAGGGACAGGGATTGGTACTAGCAACTAAGGTAAATTGTGCCGGAAACAGGACGGACTGTCGAGTTCGAGAAATGGTCACATAACCATCTTCTAAGGGTTGGCGCAAAAATTCCAGCACATTGCGTTTAAATTCGGTTAATTCATCTAGAAATAATACGCCTCGGTGCGCTAAGGAAATTTCTCCGGGACGAGGAAAACTTCCTCCTCCAACTAATGATGGACCCGATGCAGAATGGTGGGGACTGCGGAAAGGACGATATCGAATTAATCTACCTTTATCTTTGAGTAATCCAGCGACGGAATAAATTTGAGTGACTTCTAGGGCTTCTTCAAAACTTAAGGGCGGTAAAATTCCAGGTAATCGTCGCGCCAGCATGGTTTTGCCGCTTCCCGGTGGACCGACGAAAATTAAATTATGACCTCCTGCTGCGGCAATTTCTAACGCCCGACGCGCATGGGATTGACCTTTGACTTCGTTTAAATTTCCACCCGTAAACTGAGAGGGGGATGATTTGGGTACTTCATCCATCGTTACCGGGGAATAGCGTTCGGGTTGGTTCAAAAAATCCGCCACATCAGCTAGATGTTTGAATCCATACACGTCTAGTTCCCGCACCACGGCGGCTTCTTGGGCATTATCGGCGGGTACGACTAACCCAGAAATCCCCAAACTTTGGGCGGCGGCGGCGATGGGTAAGACTCCAGCAACGGGGCGTAAATTGCCATCAAGGGAGACTTCGCCCAAAAATAGATAATCCCCTAATAATTCAGGATTGACTTGCTGCGAGGCGGCTAGAATGCCGATGCTGATAGGTAAATCAAAGCTGGGTCCTTCTTTGCGTAAGTCGGCGGGGGTGAGATTAATCACGATTTTCCGCATCGGGAAAACAAACCCCGCATTTTTTAACGCCGCCCTCACCCGTTCTCGCGATTCTTGGACGGCGGTATCGGGTAATCCCACGACAACAATTCCCGGTAGTCCGCCCGACACATCGACTTCAACACCGACTTTCACCGCATCGATGCCGACTAGCGAAGCACTCCAAACCCTGGCAAGCATGTCTGTTTATCCTGAGTCTCATTGGCAATTATAGGGCGTGCGATCGCAACCGTCTATTTTAATCTGCCTTGTCTTCCTTGTCCCCCTTATCTTCCAATCAACCGTTCTTCAATTCCATAGCTTGGAAGTTAAGTAATTCGCTTGTTCATACCGTCCTTGAGACTTATAGAGGGCTGCCAAATTGTTTAAACTGAGCGCGACATCGGGATGATCTTCTCCCCATAAGCGTTTACCGAGTTCTAAAACTTGGAGATAAAGGGGTTCGGCTTGCTCGTAGCGTCCTTGATAATGATAGAGTAATGCCAAATTATTCATACTGGTTACTACATCGGGATGGATGTCTCCAAGTAGACGTTTCCTCAAATTTAAGGCTTGTAGATAGAGGGGTTCGGCTTTGTCGTAGTGTCCCTGATAATGATAGAGTAGTGCTAAATTGTTCATGCTAGTTGCCACATCGGGATGATTTTCTCCTAATAAACGTTTCCGAATATTTAGAGCTTCCAAATAAAACGATTCGGTTTTGTTATTGGGTCCTTTAGAGAAGTAAAGTCCTGCCAAATTATTCAAGCTTTGTGCTACATCCGGATGGTTTTCTCCTAATAAGCGTTTTCTGATGTCTAATGCTTGGAGATAGAGGGGTTCGGCTTTCTCGTACCGTCCTTGAGAGAAGTAGAGAGCGGCTAAATTATTGAGGTTAGTGGCGACATCGGGATGATTATCTCCCAATAAACGTTTTTGCAAGTCCAAGGCTTGGAGATAAAGGGGTTCAGCCTCTTCGTCACGTCCTTGGGACTTATAAAGGGCGGCGAGATTGTTCAGGGTTGTGGCGACATCGGGATGATCCTCGCCCAGGAAGCGTTTTTCGATGTCTAATGCTTGAAGATAAAGGGGTTCGGCATCTTCGTAGCGTCTTTGATAATGATAGAGTAAGCCTAGATTGCTGAGGCTGATTGTCACATCTAGAGGGTCATCGCTTAAGTTACGTTTCCTCAAGTCCAAAGCTTGCAGATACAGGGGTTCGGCGTCTTCGTAGCGTCCTTGACAGAAATAAAGGGTGGCTAAATCATTGAGGCTATGAGCGATATCAGGATAGTCATCGCCCAAGTTACGTTTCCTCAAGTCCAAAGCTTGCAGATACAGGGGTTCGGCTTGGGCGTACTGTCCTTGAGCCTGGTACAGTTTTGCTAAGTTGTTGAGACTAGTGGCGACATCAGGATGATCATTGCCCAATAAGCGTTGTCTGAGTTCTAAGGCTTCTAAATAAAGGGGTTCAGCTTCCCGGTAGCGTCCTTGAATTCTGTAGAGTTCGGCTAAACTATTCAGCGTTTGGGCTAAGATTGTTTCTCTTCCAAGTTCTTTTTGTCGCTCAATTGCTTGACTCAAATACTCAACCGCTAATCCTTGTTCTTGGGGATAATCCAGAGATTCACCCTGTTCTAAGCGTCGTTGATAAAGTTGTCCAACTTGAGCATATAAGGTTGCCAAATTCGGGTCATTGAGTCCACGTTTGGCTTTGGTATACTCGATCAATGGGTTGAGATCTGCGACTGGAAAAACAGATACGTTTTGATCCCAAGCGTCGCTTTCTTCTATAAGATGGCGGAATGGCTCAATATCTTGAATGGGAATAGCGGCTGTTTTTTTGGAGTGAAAGCGAAAGACACCTTGACACCAATTTTGGAAATCTGGGGCATTTTGACTAAGCTGACTTTCTAGTTGGTGAGTTAGCCACAGGACAATCGGAAAAGCAAAGGCTGATAATGCGTCTGGGGTTTCTGGTAGAGAGGCGAAAAAAATTTCCTGTTCTGAACGTGGGGCGTCGAATTTGAGCCAGAGAAGTTTTTGGACACCCGTCACGGTGACAACGGCGTTCCCCCCCTGACGTAAATCCTCATCGGTTTGGACAACTTCAGTAATGGCGCGGCTTAGAGTCGGGTCATCCTTAACCAACGTGACGCGATGCGATCGCACAGAGGCGGCGAGTTCCGTTTCATAGCGTTCAATCAGTTGGTTACGGTAATGAATATCATCACAAACTGCCACAATCACACTCAACTTACCTTGACTTGCTCGAATCAACCTCAGCAAATCGCCATAACTTGTTTCATTATGAACCGTCGGGTCAGACAACTCCGTCATCATGAAATTAACCTCCAATCTTGTAATCGCTCTTGAACCAATTGGAGCAATCCTGCGAGGTGTTATGGGCGCTTACACCGAACACCAACAAACCAGCATTTTCGGCAATGTTTGCCAGTATCGACAGGAAGTTTGACCACCCAGAATCCAGCACAGATTTAGCCAATCGGGTACGGGCTAGACCCTTGACGTTCAATTCTTCGTGAGCGATTACATCATATTTAGATAACAGCCAATTAGCTGTCTTGAAATGAAAATCTTTTCTCTTGTCAGCAACTTTTTTATGTTGCTTTCCTAGTTGCTTGATGGCTTTAAGTCTACTATTACTCCCTTTCTGGCTGCGTGATACCCGTTTCTGCATAACCCGCAGGCGTTTTTGTGCTTTGCGGTAATGTTGAGGAATGGCTACAGTTTCACCCTCTGAAGTCGTCAAAAACTCTTTTAAACCCATATCAATCCCAGTGATTTTATCTGGGTTGAAATCAGGCTTAATTTCTGGGACAGTTTTATCTTCTAAGGAAAGCGTCAGGTAGTAACCATCGGCTTTCTTGGTGACAGATGCTGTCTTGATTTTGAACCCATCAGGGATAGGACGATGTAAGACAACCTTAACTCTACCAAACATTGGCAAGTTAATCAGATTACCTTGCCAGCACCCATCTTTCATCTGAGGATAGGTAAACGTCCTGTAACGATTCCGAGCCTTAAATCTCGGTTTACCACTACGCTTACCAGTGCTATCACCCTTCAAGAATCGGTCAAATGTCAACTTTACCCGTTTAACTACATCCTGAAGAACTTGAGAATATATCTCGCCGTACCAAGGATGAGTTTTTTTGAGTTGAGGTAAAGTTTTCTTTTGAGAATAATAGTCGGGGTTGTCTCGTAATTCTGGCAGGTGACAAACAAGAGGACAAGCATTAACAGGAGAACGGTTTTGTTCGTACCAATTGAACCTATCAGCCAGCAAGTAGTTGTACTGAGCGCACAACATTGACAGCCATTTGTCTAGCTGAATAACTTGTTGTTTTGTTGGACGCAATCGATACTGGTGAGCTGTTCTCATTAAGGTTACCTCTCGTTTATCGACCTATAAAACAGTATACTCAATGTATAGTGATTTGATAGCCTCCGTACCTCCGGCTATCCGCCTATCCATCCCAACGCCAACTGGGTACAGGTGGTTGCGCTGGGGCTTCCGGCGAAGAAAGCTAAAAAAATGACAAAGTTATTTTGAATCGTGTTAATCCGAATCAATCCTAAGCACATTCGACAAGATTTATCCCTGATTCGGAGCGGTTTGTAGTCACACCCACTTCTATAGAGTACATTTTCTTTAGCTATCTGGTCAATAATGGCTCTCATCCTGGGTGTGCGAGCATCTTGCTCGCTACTCATACCCCATTTCAATGCATGACAGCTTATTATCCCATCGCGGTATGAAGATCATCTAGATTTTTCCGGATTGTCACTGTAGTCGGATGATTAACACCGAGTCGTTCTTCACAAATTGCCAACGCCTGGATATACAGGGGTTCGGCTTGCTGATATGCTCCTTGAGAACAGTAAAGTCCTGCCAAATTATTCAGATTTTGTGCCACATCGGGATGCTCATCCCCTAGCCAGCGTTTTCCTAACTCCCAGGCTTGGGAATAGAAGTCTTTGGCTTTATCGTGATGTCCCTGAAAGAAGTAGAGTATTGCCAAATTATTCAGATTTTGTGCCACATCGGGATGCTCATCTCCCAGCAAACGTTTCCGCAAATCTAAAGCTTTCAGATAGAGGGGTTCGGCTTCGTCGTAGCGTCCCTGAGTGGAGTAGAGTTCGGCTAGATTTTTATAAAGTGCTGCCAAATTATTCAGGCTGGTTAACACATCCGGATGCTCCTCTCCCAAGAACCGTTTACCCACATCCAATACTTCCACATAGAGGGGTTCGGCTTGTTCGTAGCGTCCTTGATAATGGTAGAGCAACGCTAAGTTATTTAGGCTGGTCACTACATCGGGATGGTTCGCGCCGAACAAACGTTTCCTTAAGTCCAAAGCTTGGCGATAGAGGGGTTCGGCTTGCTCGTAGCGTCCTTGGGAGTGGTGGAGTAATGCTAAGTTATTCAGGTTCGTGGCTATATCCGGATGATTATTGCCCAATAAGCGTTGCCAGATTTCCAAGGCTTGGCGATAGAGAGGTTCGGCTTCACCCTGACGTCCCTGAGAGAAGTAGAGTCCGGCTAAGTTGTTGAGGCTTTGTGCTACATCGGGATGATTATCACCGAATAAGCGTTTCCTGATTTCCCAGGCTTGTAGATAGAGGGGTTCGGCTTCGTCGTAGCGTTCTTGGAAGAAATAGAGTGCAGCTAGATTGTTCATATTAGTCGCCACATCGGGATGTTCATCCCCCAGTAAGCGTCTCATCACCTCCAAGGCTTGCAGATAGAGGGGTTCTGCTTGGTTGTATTGTCCTTGGGTTCTGTAAAGTTCGGCTAAATTATTTAGGCTGGTGGCGACATCGGGATGGTTCCTTCCCAATAAGCGTTTCCTCAGTTCCAAGGCTTGCAGATAAAGCGGTTTTGCTTGGTCATAGCGTCCCAGCAAGAAGTAAAGTAACGCTAGATTGTTAAGACTGGTGGCAACATCGGCATGGTTCTCTCCTAAGGTACGTTTCCTCAGTTCCAAAGCTTGCAGATAAAGAGATTCGGCTTCGTTGTAACGTCCTTGAAAGAAGTAGAGGGCGGCGAGATCATTGAAGCTGATGGCGATATCGGGATGGTTCTCTCCTAAGTTACGTTTCCTTAAGTCCAAAGCTTGGAGATAAAGCGGTTCGGCTTGGGGATATTGTCCCTGAGAGTGGTAGAGTCGTGCTAGGTTATTCAGGCTGGTGGCAACATCGGCATGGTTCTCTCCTAAGTTACGTTTCCTTAAGTCCAAAGCTTGGAGATAAAGCGGTTCAGCTTGATCGTAGCGTCCATGGGTTCTATAGAGTTCCGCCAGATGATTCAGGGTTGCAGCTAAGTCAGTTTCTAAATCAAATCGTCGTTGCAGGTCAACTGCTTTGCGGAAATATTCAACGGCGAGGGCAAGTTCGTGCTGGTAATCCTCAAATTCTCCATTTTCCAGTCGGCTTTGGTAGAGTTGTCCGAGTTGAGCATACAAGTTCGCCAGACTTGGGTCTTGGCTTCCCCCTTTTGCTTCAGTTTGTTGAATTAAGGCTTTAAGGTCTGCTAACGGTATCACCTGGTTTGTCCCCTGACGCCGATATTTATTCTTCCTGTACTATAGCAATCCTTTTTCGTTGAGGTTAGGACAGGGGATGAAAAATCTTGTCAGTTCACTGACAACCATCACATCTCATTAGGATATAACAGGTTCAAAAAACTGTATCGGGTTAAGATAATGCTAACCGGGCTAAAAGTTTCTAGTTTTAAAGACCTTTGAGGATATCCGCTTTAGTCCAAAAGACAGACTTGGTGAGCTAATTATCACTTAAATCCAGTTCTCGTAATTCCCTCGAAAAGTGAGGAAATTAAAAAAATATAAAATTTTTGCTCAAAGTTCATTCTTTAATTAAAAATTAAAATCGTCTTTCAAATAAAGTCTACTCATTGACTCAAACTCTAATATGTATCGAAATTAGCAAACTGCTTACCCAGAATTGGGTAAGCACTCATTAGTAACGTTCCTTATGTAATTGTTGGACTAACTGGAGGCACTAGCTGTGCAATCTGAAACTGTGAGAGTCAGGCGTGTATCCGGCGCTTTTGCCCTGATTGATAGTTTAAAGCGCCATGGTGTGAAGCACATTTTCGGCTATCCGGGTGGTGCGAATCTACCGATTTACGATGAAATATACCAAGCGGAAGCCACAGGCGAACTCCAACATATTCTCGTGCGACACGAACAAGGTGCTGCCCATGCGGCTGACGGGTATGCCCGGGCGACGGGTAAAGTTGGCGTCTGTTTGGCAACCTCAGGACCTGGAGCCACGAATTTGGTCACGGGTTTAGCCACGGCGAGCCTGGACTCTGTGCCGATGGTTGCCATTACGGGACAGGTGCCCCGTGGGGCAATCGGTACGGATGGATTCCAGGAAATTGATATTTTCGGGATTACGCTGCCAATTGTCAAGCATTCCTATTTGGTCAATGATGCTCGTGATATTCCTCGGATTGTGGCGGAAGCGTTTCACATCGCGAGTACGGGTAGACCTGGACCTGTGTTGATTGATATTCCTAAAGATGTGGGAATTGAACTATTTGATTACGTTCCGGTTGAACCAGGTACCATAAAGCTACCGGGATACCGTCCCACGGTGAAAGGGAATTCTAACCAAATTAACAAGGCACTGGATTTGATCTGGGCGGCGAAGAAACCGTTACTCTATGTGGGCGGCGGTGCGATCGCGGCGGGTGCCCATGGGGAACTTCTGGAACTGGCGGAGCATTTCCAGATTCCGGTGACAACCACTCTGATGGGCAAGGGAGCATTTGATGAGTCCCATCCCCTGGCTTTGGGTATGCTAGGGATGCACGGCACCGCTTATGCGAATTTTGCGGTGAGTGAATGTGATTTGTTAATTGCCTTGGGTGCCCGCTTTGATGACCGGGTGGCGAGTTTGCCGAAACAGTTTGCTGTCGATGCGAAGGTGATTCACATCGATATTGATCCGGCGGAAGTGGGGAAAAACCGGAACACTGATGTACCCATTGTTGGTGACGTGCGGCAAGTGTTAATTGACCTGTTGCGACGCTCTCATGAACTGGGGAATGGCATCGATCTCAACCAAACCCAACCCTGGCGCGATCGCATTCAACAGTGGCAGAATGAGTATCCCTTAGATCAGCCCCATCCCCTGGAGAATCTCTCGCCCCAAGAAGTGATTGTGGAAGTTGCCCGTCAATCCCCCCAGGCTTACTACACCACCGACGTCGGTCAACACCAAATGTGGGCGGCTCAATTCCTGAAAAATAAGCCCCGTCACTGGATTTCCAGTGGCGGTTTAGGCACAATGGGGTTTGGCTTGCCTGCGGCTGTGGGTGTAAAAGTTGCTCTACCCTCCGAACCCGTGATTTGTATCAGCGGCGACGGTAGCTTCCAGATGAATATGCAGGAACTGGGTACAATCGCCCAGTACAGCATTGGTGTAAAGATTGTCATCCTCAACAATGGTTGGCTGGGAATGGTGCGCCAATGGCAGCATTTGTTCTATGACGATCGCTATGAAGCGACGAATCTGGAAGTCGGCACACCGGAGTTTGTTAATCTGGCTCAGGTGTATGGGATTAATGCCATTAAGGTGACACAGCGTCACGCTTTAGCCGATGCGATCGCCCAAATGCTTGCCCATGACGGTCCAGTGCTTGTAGACGTGCGTGTTACCCGCAATGAAGACTGTTATCCCATGGTTGCTCCCGGTCATACCAATAGCGACATGATGGGTTTGCATTCTCCCAACCCAGGGCAGATTTCACCCAGTATGGTGACTTGTTCCAACTGTGGAACAGAAAATCCAGTGACTCATAAATGCTGTTGTGAATGTGGCACAAAACTACTCGATACGCCATCGACAGTTGCTGTGAGCTAATTGGCGATGAGCGCCAGGTAGGGAAGGTGAGTGTAATGGGGTTATCTTAATCATTTTGGCTCTGTAGAGAGGGGTTCAATTGTTCCCTTCCCTACACCCTACACCTCACACCCTGCCTACACCTCAAGTAGCTTACCCGCCCCTTCAGGGTGGGATGAGGAATGAAAATTCCCCTTCTGGAACTTTATCTTCTTGATCTTCGTGAGCAAAGGCAATGACAGATACGCCATTAAACGAACTTAATTTATCTGTCTTAAGTAGGATGTTTAATCAACGGCAACGGATAAAGAATCCTCCTCAGAGCAGACGGATTATGGCAAAATGTGAGAAGGGTTATAAAACTCAAGATTCTGAGTTCTGATGTAATAAACTTTATTTTTTCTTAACACAGCTTAGCAAAAAGTAATTGTCTGAAACTTTCATCAGGGATTAAACTAAGAATAGCAAAAACTACAGATTTTTTTTGGGATCAAGATAAACAGGCTTCCTTTAAAGGCGCTAACTGCTATTTGCATCATAACAAAAGTGATATCAACATAAGAACAATGTGCATTACAGGCTCACTCACTGACTTTTCATTACCCGAAATTTTTCGGCTCCTTGGTAAAGGGCATCACACGGGTTTGCTGACTGTAAATACTGATGCTCCTACCGCTGTCACCCCGAATGGTGTTTGCTATATCTGGGTCTATCGCGGTCGAATTGTGGCTGTTGATTCTCAGTTAGAGTATCCAGGATTAATTAAGTTAATTGCTAAACGCCAATGGATGGATAGAAGTCAGTTGGCTCAGTTGAGGGAGTCAGTTCCCCAGGATCAACCTTTGGGTTTCTACCTGCAAAAACAAGGGTTGTTAACCATGCAACAAGTCAAATGGCTGTTCCAAGCCCAAGTCTTACGACCAACCTGTGCCTTGTTTCAACTCAAAGCGGGTCGTTTTAAGTTCAACCATGAAGTCAAACTGCCAATGTCGGGAATGACGGGTTTGAGTTTGAGTACTCTAGCGGCGAACTTACTGGGATTACGTTCCTTGGGTAACTGGAATGCCCTAGGCGATAAATTACCCGATGCCAATGGGGGGTTGCTCAGTATTACAGGACACCCTCGTTATCCTCTAAACGCCTTAGAATCTCAAATCTGGGAGTATACCAGTGGTACTGTTTCCCTGAGGGAAATTGCCAAACAACTTAGACTTTCTGTAAAAACTGTGCAGCAGATTGCCTTTCGATTAATGACAGTCGGTTTGGTCGAAGAAGTCCCCTTAGTGATTCATACCCCTTGCCCTCAATCTGTGGACGCGATCGCGACGCCGCTCCATCCAGAAGCGACAGATCAGCCAGTCAGCCACTCCTTTTTGCACAACTTAATGGGTTTCTTAGCAGATAAGTCCAAGCATCTGCCGTTACGGGCGGCTTAGTTAGGCAAAGGATCAGAAACAACAGATGTAGACGCGCAGCGGTTTACAGCAGCGTGGAATAAAATAACGTACCTCAATCAGGACTAAACTGCTATATATCATATTACTACCGATTCTAATAAACGAATTGTTCCTCGCTCCGCATCAATTTCTACCATGCCACCGATAGGTACGGTAAATTTATCCTGGATATGACCGATCATCGAACCATACCAGGCAGGAACCCCCAAGGGTTTGATATGGTCAGATAATACTTGTCGCAAAGTCAGCGATGGTTCATTAGCGTCGCCTGCGGGACAGTTTGTACATTGTGCAAAAATAAATCCAGCCAATTGCTCAAGAATTCCAGCGAGTTTGAGCTGGGTTAACAAACGATCAATCCGGTAAACCTCTTCTCGTATATCTTCCACAAACAAAATAGTCTGCTCCCAGTCGGGTAAATAATCTGACCCCACCAGCGCCGCAATCAGAGATAAATTTCCCCCCACCAGACGCCCCCTTGCCTTACCTCTGGTAATAGTTTCCACAGGAGTACTCAGTAGATTTTGCAGCGTCATTGCTTCCCCATCAAACAAGATGCGTTGCAGATGTTGGATTGAGAACCAATTCCAGGTTGATGTTCCTAAAGGTCCATGGAATGTGATCAGGTTGCTGTGAGCATAAATCGCTAACAGCAGCGAAGTCACATCGCTATAGCCGATAATGATTTTTGGATTTTGGCGGATTAGCTGATAGTCCAACAGGGGTAAAATTCGATTACAACCCCATCCGCCTGCCATTGCTAGCACAGCCTGGACAGAGGAATCAGCAAACATTGCATTCACATCAGCAGCACGCTCAGCATCTTGACCTGCGAGGTAGCCGTACTGGTTGAAAATATGTGTCCCAAGTTTTGTGTTTAAACCCAGTTGTGATAAAACGGGAGTAAATTCATCAACGGTCTTTTGGTCAACCAGACCGGCTGGACTAATCAATCCTATGGTATCGCCCGGATTCAGACGTCGCGGTTTGATCAGGGGTAAGGGGTTTGCCGTTGCCGGGAATTGGGTTGCCAACAGCGTCAGTCCTAAAAGTTTAAGCAAGGCACGGCGATTACTTGAAAAGGGTTGGCTCAATGTTCAGTCCCGGAAAACTACAATAGAAAAACCGAAAAACGACTGGGAGTACCAAGCTCTTAAAAAGAGCTAGAATTGACATACTTGAATCATCTCGCTAAAACCAAGCAATAATAATAGAGATATTGCATCTGCCAGATTTTGGTCAACTCACCGACGCTCTAGCATCAAACTCCCGAACAGGGATTGATGGTTGGTTTGTGTCATCACCGCGCTATCGGTACAGAGACGGTCAACTACCCCGCCCATACTTTGTATGGACAAGGTATCCAGCCGCGAAAGACGGATGATTTTTTGTATCCGATTAACCACAGACATTTGATCTGACGGTAGCTGAATCTGACTCTTTGAAGAGCATCTGCCTTTCAAATTCACGATAGCTAGTCAAAAACTCCAGCAATTCAGCCATTACACCCAGAGACATGGTAATTGCTTCAGGCTATGGTAGGGAAAGATACTCTCTCTCTCGATGTGGAGGTGATCAATCAATCCCAAGGAACATGCCTCAGGTTAATGGCATTCATGGTACAGCTATCCTCAACAGACGTATACAGACTCGATTGATGAAATTGACACCTTGAAGTCATGGGATTTTAGGAACTAGGAGGATCTACCCGTTCCGTCAGATGCTAGAACAGATAAGCAAGGGTGGTAATCGCGTGAGAGCACTGGCGCAGTTTTGCCAGCTAGAGTCTGAGTATCAACGGGTCGCATCAATTTTACAGACCCAAAGACGGCAATATCAGCATTCTTAAGGATGAAATTAGTTTCTTTGCCCGAAGAACCACCAACCATTTTGGTGGTTGATGATGACCAGTTTATACGAGAGCTTTTACGCCGAGTCATGGAAAAAGAAGGCTATAAAGTTGTCGAAGCAACCAACGGCGAACAGGGTTTGGACGTCTATCAGCGTCTCAAACCGCATCTAGTTATGCTAGACGCCCTGATGCCGGTCATGGATGGTTTTACCTGTTGCAAACACTTACAAAAACTCTCAGACGAAGACGAGACATCACCCGATAGCGAACATTTGGAGGCTCAAGGGTTACAGGGAGTTTCCCAAACGCCTGTGTTAATGATTACCAATCTTGATGATCCAGAATCCGTTGACCGTGCCTTTGCCGTGGGTGCTACTGACTATATCACCAAACCGATTCACTTAGCCGTCTTGCGTCAACGAGTGCGGCGTTTAATTCAACAATTTCAGCTTTATCAACAACTTGAACAAGCCAATCGAGAGTTACAACGTTTAGCGACTTTAGATGGACTGACGGGTGTAGCCAATCGACGGCGGTTTGATCAATACCTTGATGATGAATGGTGGCGCATGATTCGAGAAGAGTCATCCTTATCTCTGATTCTGTGTGATATTGATTTTTTCAAAAAATATAATGATACCTACGGTCATCAAGCCGGTGATGCCTGTTTGCGAAGGGTGGCTGATGCTTTGCGTTTTTGTGCTAAACGTTCTGTGGATTTAGTTGCTCGTTATGGGGGTGAAGAGTTTGCTATTGTTTTACCCAATACCACCACGATTGGTGCTTCTCTAGTGGCTGAAGAATTACGCAGCTTGGTTCATAGTTTAAAGATTACCCATGGGGCTTCAGCCGTCAGTGAATATGTCACACTCAGTTTGGGTGTTGCCAGTCTGTATCCGGAGCCTGATACTCCACCAGCTACGCTAGTTGCTGAAGCGGATTTGGCTTTGTATCAAGCGAAAGCCTCTGGGCGTAATCGATATGTGGCGAAAGTTTGAACTAAATTTAGGGATGGGTGGCATAGTGTTGCTGAAATATCGTAGCATTGCCGATATTCTGTACATGCGTCAATCCCCAAAGCAGATAATCCCTAAGAACCATCATGACCACTGCTGTCAACACAACACCCCGATTAGCCTCACGCTTGGTGAATGGATTCCTTTCCATTAAGCCCTTAGCCAATTTAGCCAAGCAGCAGGCTCGTAAGATGATTGTGAAACGAGCTGAAAAAATTGGCGTACCTTGGACGAAACAGGTTAATGAGTTGCGAACTCTAGACTGGGATAGTTATCTCAATCAAGTCCAAAACCCCCAGTTAACCTACCCTGATTATTATTTGCGTCCCTTCCATGCTTATGACAAGGGAAATCTCCAGTGGGATGCTGCGTTTGAACAAGAAGTTGCGGCTTATGCTGTTCATGCCAATCTCTACCCTGAAGATAGACTCCAAGGAGACGCTAAGCTGCGACAGAGTTACCATGAGTTGGTGCAAAAGCAAGTCGCCATTGAGCCACAAGATATTGTGGATCTAGGGTGTGGTGTTGGGATGAGTACCTTTAGCTTACAAAAGATTTATCCCCAGGCAAAAATTACGGGTGTAGACTTATCGCCTTACTTTCTCGCCGTAGCCGCCTACAATTCCCAGCAGGATCATCGAGAAATTAACTGGAAACATGGGGCGGCTGAAGCGACAGGTTTACCTGATACTTCATTCGATTTAGTCTCTATTTTCTTGGTATTCCACGAATTGCCTCAAATGGCGGCAAAGGCAATCCTGCGGGAGGCACGGCGGTTATTACGTCCTGGTGGCTATCTTACCCTGATGGATATGAATCCTCAGTCTCAGGTGTATGGGACGATGCCAGCTTATGTTTTTACTTTATTCAAAAGCACTGAGCCTTACTTTGACGAATATTTTACCTTGGATATGGAGGAAGCGATCGCGGAAGCCGGATTCCAGTCTCCGATGATTACACCGAATAGTCCCCGCCATCGGACGATCATTGCCCAAGTTGAGGAGGTGATTGGGGATTAGGGATTGGGGAAGAGGGAAACAGGGGAACCCAATGCTGGGATCGTCGTAGCAAAACTTAACATAAACCAATACTTGACATGCTTTCGAGGAGATCCCCGTCTCTGATAGACTTTTAGACTGGGGACAGTAAATAAGACCAGGGAAAAACTAAGCAGTTGAGAGGAAAAGCTTCGTGCTAGAAACTACGCTAGGACTAGAAATTATTGAAGTTGTCGAACAGGCAGCCCTTGCTTCTGCCAAATGGATGGGCAAAGGTGATAAGAACACTGCTGACCATGTGGCAGTAGAAGCCATGCGGGAGCGGATGAACAACATTCACATGCGGGGTCGCATCGTGATTGGAGAAGGGGAGCGAGATGAAGCCCCGATGCTCTATATCGGTGAACAAGTAGGCATCTGTAACCAGCCGGATGCTAAGAACTTCTGTAACCCCGATGAACTCATTGAAGTTGATATTGCCGTTGACCCTTGTGAAGGGACAAACTTGGTGGCTTATGGGCAACCGGGTTCAATGGCGGTGCTAGCTATTTCTGAGAAAGGGGGGCTGTTTGCTGCACCTGACTTTTACATGAAAAAGTTAGCTGCGCCTCCGGCGGCTAAAAATCATGTCGATATCAATAAATCGGCAACGGAAAACCTGCAAATTCTCTCGGAGTGCCTAGATCGCTCAATTGAGGAACTTGTGGTTGTCGTGATGAAACGCGATCGCCACAAAGGACTGATTGAGGAAATCCGCTCGGCTGGCGCCAGAGTTCGGCTGATTAGTGACGGAGATGTCTCTGCGGCGCTCTCTTGTGCCTTTTCGGGGACAAATATCCATGCTCTGATGGGCATTGGTGCAGCACCCGAAGGCGTTATATCCGCCGCCGCGATGCGCTGTTTGGGAGGACATTTCCAAGGTCAGTTAATCTATGACCCAGAGGTTGTACAGACGGGTTTGATTGGTGAGAGCAAAGAGGGTAACCTGGAGCGGCTCAAAGAAATGGGTATTAACGAGCCCGATAAGGTCTACAATACTCATGAGCTAGCCTCGGGTGAAACTGTGCTATTTGCCGCTTGTGGTATTACGCCTGGAACCTTGATGGAAGGGGTACGACTCTTCCACGGGGGAGCGCGGACTCAAAGCCTGGTAATTTCCACCCAGTCGAAGACGGCTCGATTTGTGGATACTGTCCATCTATTTGATCAGCCGAAGACCCTGCAACTGCGATAAATACTGTAAATTTATCCATTTTCGCAGGATTTCTCCGCCTCGAATTCTAGTCATCGAGAGGAGAGAAAAGCGTTAAAGCCAGAGTATGAGCAATGATAATGCTACTTACTCTGGCTTAGCGTTGATTGATCAGATTCTTGATCGGAATCAAGTACGACAGGGCAGTAAATTCCCCGGGTAATCTGTGAACGTATGCCCAATTGCCTATCGCTTTCAGAAAAATTTCTCAATTTTCTTTATCTTTAAAACAAGCCTAATAGTTGACCCAACCCAACGATAGAGATTCGGAGAACACAATGAATATTGCCGTCGTAGGTTTAAGCCACAAAACAGCGCCAGTTGAAGTACGGGAAAAACTGAGCATTCCCGAAGCCCAACTAGAAGACGCCATCCAACAACTCTGTAGCTACCCCCATGTTGAAGAAGTGGCGATCCTCAGTACCTGCAATCGCCTGGAAATTTATATTGTGGCGAAGGAAACGGAAAAGGGTGTTCGTGAAGTCAGTCAGTTCCTTTCAGATAACTCTCATGTACCCTTGCATCAATTACGCCCCCATTTGTTCATTTTGTTACATCACGATGCAGTCATGCACTTGATGCGCGTTGCGGCGGGACTTGATAGTCTAGTCCTGGGCGAAGGGCAAATCTTATCTCAAGTTAAGCATACCCATAAAGTCGGTCAGCAATACAAGGGAATTGGGCGCCTGCTTAACCGACTGTTTAAACAAGCGATTACCGCAGGTAAGCGAGTCCGCACTGAAACCAGTATTGGTACAGGGGCGGTTTCGATTAGTTCTGCGGCGGTGGAACTCGCCCAGATGGAAGTGCAAAACTTAGCCGCTTACCGAGTGGCAATTATCGGTGCTGGGAAGATGTCGCGTCTGCTGGTACAACACCTGCTTTCTAAAGGTGCTGAGTCAATCGCTATTATTAATCGCTCAACTCGACGGGCTCAGGAGTTGGCACAGCAGTTTGAGAATGCTCAGTTAACGGTACATCCTCTATCTGAGATGATGGCGGTGATTACGCAGTCGGATATGGTGTTTACGAGTACCAGTGCGACAGAACCGATCCTCGATCGCGCTAAACTGGAAGTCCATCTTGCTCCCAGTCGCTCCTTAATGCTATTTGATATTTCCGTACCACGTAATGTGGATGCCGATGTTAATGAACTCGAACAGGTTCAAGCTTTTAATGTGGACGACTTAAAAGCGGTGGTGGCGCAAAATACCGAAAGCCGCCGTCAGATGGCGATGGAAGCGGAAAGCTTACTCGAAGAAGAGGTGGAAGCCTTTGAGGTTTGGTGGCGATCGCTCGAAACGGTGAGTACAATTAGTAGTCTGCGGGAGAAAGTTGAAACTATCCGGGAGCAGGAGTTAGAAAAAGCCCTATCCCGCTTGGGTTCAGAGTTTGCCGATAAACATCAAGAAATTATCGAAGCGCTGACACGGGGAATTGTGAATAAAATTCTCCATGATCCGATGGTGCAGTTAAGGGCGCAGCAGGATATTGAAGCCAGACGCCAAGCGATGCAGACGCTGCAAACGCTGTTTAATTTGGAAATTGAGGAGCAGTTTGGTTAAGGGTTAGTGCTGAAATTTTTCGGTTGGGTTTCATGGTTTTGGTAGCTATTCCTTAAGGGGAATATCTATAGAAGGGGTACGGCAATGCCGTGCCCCTACCGGGTTGAGGTTCGCTGAATCTGTGCGTCAGCGTTTATTGATTGTTTAAGCTAATTTCAGTTTGTAGAGACGTTCCGCCGGAACGTCTCTACAAAAGGGAAAAATTTGTAGTTTTTGTTACAGTTTTTTGGCTATTTTTGTATCTATTTTGATTACTGGACTGGCGATCTAGGCAAACCCTGACAAAGTTTGAGATTGTGACCATCTGCAGTATACCCGTATGTTTACGATTCAAATGGAATCACTCTAGTCTTGTCTTGTTGACATCCTCCCCCGGCTAAAGAGCGCGGGGGATTCCTCACCACGCCACCTTTAGCCGGGGTGGTCGCTGATTGGGGTTGACGCTTCGCTGAAGGTTGCCTCCAAATGAGGTCTTACACCCTCTCCACGTCCGTTTATA
>NZ_JAVKEW010000231.1:0-5964 GCF_040226375.1 Coleofasciculus sp. G2-EDA-02
AAAAAAAGGGGTTCTAGATATTAAGTGATATTCTAGTTGACTTCGGGTAGGACATAATTGTGTAAGACCTAATTAGAGGTGACTCGAAAGGGCGATGATTAGCTCAAGAATCTCCCGCGTTTTAACCGGGAGAGTGTCAAAAAAATGGATTTGGCAGCAAGGCGCGATCGCTCAGTAGCAAATCTGCCAATTAAACTAAAGATAGCAGTATACCATCCTTCCCGATGACCCTTGCCAAGGATTCACAACCAACAGATCAAATTACTTCCCTTAACGACACAGAGAATATTATTATTCCTCCATCTGATTTGTTGAGTGATGAACCTCCCTTGGAAAGTGATTTACATCGAGATCAAATAGAACTCCTGCTAGCTTGCCTCAAGTGGTGGTGGCGAGAACGCACGGACTTCTATGCTACAGGCAATCTTACTATCTACTTTAGCCCAGAACACATCACCACGCGAGACTTTAGAGGACCAGATTTTTTTGTTGTGTTAGGAACAGAAAATCGACCCCGCAAAAGCTGGATATTATGGGCAGAACAGGGTAAATATCCAAATGTAATTGTGGAACTGCTTTCTGATAGCACCGCCAAAATTGATAAAGACTTTAAGAAAAAACTTTACCAGGATACCTTCCGCACCCCCGAATATTTTTGGTTTCATCCAGATACGTTGGAGTTCCAGGGGTTTCTGCTTATGGCGGGTGAGTACCAACCGATAGAACCCACTAATCAAGGGTGGTTATGGAGTCGTCAGTTGGAACTGTTTTTGGGAGTTTATGAGTCAAAGTTGCGTTTTTTCAGCCCAGAGTGTCAACTCGTCGCCACACCAGAAGAGAGGGCGGAAATTGCCCAGAAACAAGCTGAAGCTGCCCAAAAACAAGCGGAGATAGAACGACAGCAGCGGGAACTTGCACAACAGCAGGTAACAGAATTACTAGCTAGACTCAAAGAGTTAGGCGTTGAACCCGATTTGCCAGAGTAGTCGGCGGTTGAAGAACGTATAAATTTAGTTGAAGTTAATTTACAAGATTTGCCATGAGCAGTAATTATACTAAATCCAGGTTTCCCACCCCAGTTATAAGATTAGTCCGCGTAGGCGGACTTTGTTTGTGTAGCAGCGATTTCAATCGCCGTGGCTTTACTCCTCCAACGGAGTCATTAATTGCAGTGTCACTTCCTGAACGGCTGGTGGTAAAATAAATCGACCCTCCGACTTCTCCACGAGCGATCGCTGACTCAGGGAACCCAGCACCCGAATCACCTCCTGGGGTGATGTGTCCCTAAACTGCTGTTGCAATGCTTTAAACGAAATCGCCTCTTTTTGATGAGCCAGATAAACCAATACTCTTTCTTCTAATTCCGATAAGCGGTCTAAAATTTCCTCGATAAAATCACTAATATCGTGGGTAAACAACGTCGTTGATAAAAAATCCGTCACATCACCATCAAAAACTTCCTTAATCGTCGTCGCCACCAGCTTGAGCATAAACGGATTACCGCGATAGCCTTGAATTAACGGTTGCCATTTTTTCTCGCCGGATAATCCTTTTTCCTTTAAAATGAATCGAGCCGCCTCTCCCAAGCCTTCTAACTTAGATGAACGAACCGGTGAGGTTTCACCTTCCAATAACGAAATTTCATTCAGTTTCTCCTGAGACGTGATTAGTACACAGCTTTGATGGGGTTCTTGTCCTAAACGTCGAAAAAAATCACCATACCCTTCATAGCTTTCTCGGTAAATCCCGGCTAATTCCCCACTTTGTAAAATCGATTCCACACCATCTAAAATGACTAAACAACGGTGTTGTCGGAAATAGTCAATCAGCCAGGAGATGCGCTGATCAGGGGTTTTAGGGATTACCGTTTCCGGTTGCTGGGATAAGTCTTGAATTAAGGCGGCGAGAAGATCAGACACAGAAGGGGCTTGACGTAGCGATCGCCACCTGACAACCTCAAACTTATCCTGTAGCTGTTTCGCCAGCTTCACCGATAACGCCGTTTTACCAATACCACTCATCCCCAACAGCGCCACCAAGCGACAGCCTTCCTGAATAATCCAGCGTTCCAGGGTTTTCAGTTCATCACCACGCCCGTAGAATACGGAAACATCCGGTGCTTCACCCCAATCTCGGCGATTTTGCGGTTGGGGTGAGGTAGGGGGACTCTGGGAAACAGGGGGAAGGTTTGGGGTATCCTTTTGCTGCTGGAGATACTCTTGATAGCGGTTAACCAAGATTTGTTGCAATTTGGTCAGTTTAACTGGACCTCTACCCGGAATTTTAAACTTTTGGTAGACTTCGCTAAGCCGCTTACGCACAGCATCTCCACTAATCTGAAGATGAGACGCGATCGCAGCCGTTCCATGACCCTCCATCGCCATAGACAAAACCTCTAATTCCGCTTTGGATAGACCCCGTTCAGTCGCAATGGTTTTGAGAAAATCCTGAGAAATCACCGTCGATGCTCACACTTATACCATACTCCACCCTTCAGTTTAACTCATATTTATGAGAATAAATGCAGTCGATTTGCGGGTGATCAGGTCAAAAAGAGGTAGCCGAACCCTAAAGACAAGAAGTCATGATAAATTTTGAAAACACTAGACGGGATTTTTACTCCCAGGCTTATTTATCATGCACGAAAGTAGCCAAGTCAACCAAAAATTATCCTCTAGCCGTAATGGTTTAGCGGCAAACTGTCCGCCATTTTCCCTCATCCTTCCCGTTTACAACGAAGAAAAAGGCATTACCATCACCATCGATCATCTCCAGAACACTCTCAAATCTATTAACGGCGAGTATGAGATTATCGCTGTTAATGATGGTTCCACCGACGGAACGGGTGAACTGCTGCGCTCCTGCTTTAATGTTAGAGTCATTGAACACCGCCGGAATCGGGGATATGGTGCGGCGCTAAAGACAGGAATTCGACAAGCTAAGTATCCCTTAATTGTGATTACCGATGCTGATGGCACCTATCCCAACGAAATGATTCCCCATCTGGTTGCTTTAACCCAAAATGCTGATATGGTTGTGGGAGCGAGGATTGGTCCTCAGGTACACTATTCAAATCTGCGGAAAATACCGAAATGGTTTCTCATTCGCTTTGCTGAATGGATCACAAATAGTCGAATTCCCGATCTCAACAGTGGACTGCGAGTTTTTCACAAGAGTGTGGTCAAACGATTTCTGAAGATACTGCCAGATACATTTAGCTTCACGACCACCATTACAGTAGCCATGCTAGCCAATAACTATATCGTACATTACGAACCCATTAACTTTTATCATCGTCAGGGGAAAAGCAAGATTAAGCCAATACGCGATACCTTGCGTTTTATTCAATTAATTCTGCGAACGGGAGTTTACTTTGCTCCTTTAAGAGTGTTTATTCCTATCGCAGGATTATTTTGGCTGGGGTTCTTTTTTACCTTTATTCAAGATATTTTTGTTCGCGAAAATCTTACGGAAAGGACACTTATTCTTTTGATTGCGGCTACCCAAATTACCATGTTTGCACTTTTAGCTGATATGCTTGAAAAACGCACTTAGTTAATGGTATAAATTTTACCTAAAATTAGGAATAGCTTTAAAATTGACTGTAAATTTTAGCCAGATTATAGTTTTCTTGCCCTACAATGCTCCAGTAATTCCTCAATTCCCTGGACAACTAAAATTTGCGTTCCTAGCTGACGACTTACCTCTGCCACCGTCATATCATCTAAAAACCTTGTATCATCATGCTTGAGCATCAGTGCAGGGAGCAAAATCCCGTCGCCGAAGTCTTTCCCTGACAATTGGTTAAGTAAATCTTGTCCGGTTAACAACCCTGTAACTGTAATCTCTTGTCCCCAATATTCACTCCGTAGCGCTGCTAGTGTTACATCCAATCCCTCAACCTTATTTAACTGCTGCAATAGAGGGATAAACGCCGTTTCCACCGCATTACCTACCACCCAGGTTAATTCTCTCTCAGGTTCTACACGGCTGGGTAACATCCGCGTTGCTGCATCTTGAAATTGTTTAATAAACTGGCGAATTGAACCCACACCATTACCAATTTGGGGATAATCTTCGTAATGAGATTCTGGCGGTAATTCCTGTTTAGCGATTAAAAACCATTCATCGGCTAACCAAGCAAAGGTAGACCCGAATTGTTGGCGAAATTTTGTTTGTAGGGATTGAACCTGCTGGATCACCTCTGCGGCTTTTTCTCGACTAACCGGAATTAATTCATCTTCTGAAGGGCGAAAGCGAGTTAATCCCACAGGAACAACGGCAACTGAAGCCACAGACGGGACTTCATTTTGTTGGAATTGGGCTAAATCTTTCAGGGTTTGTTCTAAATGAATGCTATCATTAATACCAGGACAAACCACAACTTGAGCATGAATTTGCAGTCTCCGTTCCTGAAACCATTGCAACTGGTCTAAAATCTGCCCAGCACGAGGATTTTTGAGTAATCGGCTGCGAATTTCCGGTTCCGTGGCGTGGATGGACACATACAAAGGAGATAGACGCAGGCGTTCTATCCGATTCCATTCGCTTTGAGTGAGGTTGGTTAGGGTTAAGTATGAGCCATAGAGAAAGCTGAGGCGATAGTCGTCGTCTTTGAGATATAAACTTTGCCGCTTTCCAGGGGGTTGTTGGTCAATGAAGCAAAAGGGACAGCGGTTATTACATTGGATTAAGCCGTCAAATAAGGCGGTTTCAAATTCTAACCCTACATCCTCGTCGTAGTCTTTCTCAATTTCTACAGAATGGGTTTTTCCCGCCGCATCTAGAACTTCTAATTCCAGTATTTCATCGGCACATAGAAATTGATAGTCGATTAAGTCGCGGGGAGCTGTACCATTGATCGAGACAATGGCGTCACCAGGTTCAAATCCCACCTCAGCCGCGATGGAGTTGGGAATGACTTTGTTAATTAAAGCCGGACGGATAGAAGTTTCACTCATTGGTTATTTGTCATTTGTCATTTGTCATTTGTCATTTGTCATTTGTCAAGGAACAGGGAATTCAAAATTCTAGTTCTTGAACGCCATTGGGTGTAATTTCATACCCCCACTCCGGATGCTGTGAAATTGCCCGTTCTATTTCGGGTCGAAGAATGGGATCTGCCATGAATTGGGAAACAGTTGTGGGATCGGGTCGTTGATTATAGAGACGCAGACGACGCAATGGTTTAAATCTGGTTGGGGTTTTGCTGGGATGGCAAGAATGTTTCACCAAGTCACACAATCGACGGTAGTTCTGTTGTCGTTCTTCCAGAGTATGCCCTGTATCAAAATCAGCCTCCGTAAATACAGGTAATCGAGGGGGAGTTGAGATGTTTCGAGGTTTCCAACCGTAGCGCAAGGCTTTGTTCAGATAATCATTCGGTTTCTCAAGTTCTCCCTTGGCGCAATACTCGATGAATGCTTGAATCGACGGTTCTAAATTATGAGAATAGTTGTAAATTGTTTCTTTTAACTGTTCATCATTGAGTTTAACACCTAGCTTTTCTAACTGAGCTTGGTATTGGAGAATAATATCGACGTGACCGGGATCAAGTTCTAGAAAGTCCATTTGATGATTTTTCGACTAGACACCCACTTCTAATCATAAAGGTATCTGGATGGGATTAAGGCTAAATCCCCGACTTCCCTAGTCGGACATGATCCATGATCCGTCATCACCGTCGAAGAAATCTAGCGCCTGTGTAGGGGTCTGACTTTTCACGCCATCTGGAAAAATCAACATCAAACCTAACCCCCCAGCCCCCTTCCCACCCCTTCCGCCCCCTTTTAGATCCCCCTCCCGTCCCCCTTTAGATCCCCCTCCCGTCCCCCTTTAGATCCCCCTCCCGTCCCCCTTTAGATCCCCCTCCCGTCCCCCTTTAGATCCCCCTCCCGTCCCCCTTAAAAAGGGGGAAGCCAGAGGATGCTGCGCGTTTTTTGCACGGGGGAAGCCAGAGGATGC
>NZ_JAVKEW010000232.1:0-29376 GCF_040226375.1 Coleofasciculus sp. G2-EDA-02
TTTAACTGATAACCTTACCCAAGAAACCGATAACTTGACTAAACCCGCCCAGTTTGATCAATCTGTAGGGGCGGGTTTAACTGATAACCTTACCCAAGAAACCGATAACTTGACTAAACCCGCCCTGCACCATGGCGCGTCTGGAGCAGAGGATCAATGTAGAGACGTAGCCTGCTACGTCTCGGAAACTGGGGAAGAAGAAACCCCAGAGTCGGAATTGGGAGAATTGCAGGATGAATTTAGCCGCACGGCTCAACAAACCATCAATAACGGGCTTCAATTGGCGCCTGGTGAAGTTCGCATTCTCAGCCCTGAACCGGGTACAATTGGCGATCGCACAACCAACTTGATGGTTCAGTATCATCGGGATAGTCAAGTTCAGGTGACGATTAATCAGCAGCCTCTATCTGCTCAAACCCGGACGACTATCGAACGGAATGAAACTCAACCCATTATTACTCAAATATGGTATAATTTACCCTTGAAAAAGGGCGACAATACCATCACCGTTGCCCCAGATAACGGCACACCCGTCAGTCTCCAGGTTACCGTTGACGCGATCGCAGATCAAAAAGACCTCGAAATTACCCTCACCCCAGTCGGTGACCCCCGTGTACCAGCGGATGGTCGGTCTACGATTACCATTGAAGGCAGTATCACCAGAGAAACAGGGGAACTCATTGAAGAGGAAGTCATCGTCACCCTCACCGCACAAGCCGGCAAGTTTGTCGGCGCTGACTACGATGATGATCAACTCGGCTTTCAAGTTCTGGCGAAAAATGGGCAATTTAGCGCCAGATTACAATCCGGTATAGACGCCCAAAAAGTCCGGATTCGGGCGGCGATTGAACGACTCGGTGTCCCAGACATCAGACAAATCACCCGAGAAGAGAGTTATCTGGGCGCCGCGATTCCCACATTTTCTGAACCCATCCAAGCCTATACCCAAATCGAATTCGTCACCCACCTGCGCCCTTCCTTAGTCTCTGGGGTGGTCAATTTGCGGATTGGGGAGGCGGGAACCAACTTTTGGGAAAGTCGCCGTGAGTTTCTCAATCCCGATATTATTGACAATGGTCTAGAAGTTGACCTAGATAGTTCGGTGTTTGCCACCGGTCGGATTGGGGAATGGTTATTCACCGGCGCTTATAATAGCGATCGCCCCCTGAATGAAACCTGTGATGGGATCACCCGCCTATTTCGGGGACCCCAGTTCTGTGAAAACCAATACCCCGTTTATGGGGATAGTTCCACCGTTGATTATCTCACCCCCTCCAAAGACAGCGTATACCTGCGCTTCGAGCGTTCCTCTCTGGTTCCGGGGGCGGAACCAGACTATGGGATGTGGGGGGACTACAACACCACAGAATTTAGCCGTTCCTCCCAGGAATTCACCGCCACAGCCAGGGCATTACATGGGTTTAAAGGCAATTATAACCTGGGGAATCTGCAAGTTACTGCCCTATTTAGCCCCGATGTCGAAGGATTTCAACGGGATGGGATTGTTCCTGATGGCACCAGTGGTTACTACTTCCTCTCGCGCCGCCTGCTGATTCCTGGAAGTGAAAACGTTTACATTGAAACCGAACAACTGAATCGCCCCGGTACCGTTATTGAACGCAAAGCCCTCTATCGCGGTCCTGATTATGAAATTGATTATGACCGAGGAACACTCCTATTCCGACGTCCGATTCAAGCCACGGAATTTGACCCCTTTGGCACTACCTTAGTGCGGCGAATCATTGTTACCTATCAGTTTGAAGCGGATGACGACACCAATATCTATGGGGGACGGTTGCAATATAACTTCTCCCAAGACTTTCAACAACAAAGATGGGTAGGAACAACCTATCTGCGGGAAAATCAGGGAGACCGAGACTTTGAACTCTATGGCGCGGACTTTTTGATTTCCTTGGGAACTCAAGGAAGGATTGTGGGCGAATATGGTCATTCCACCAATGAATCTCCCTTTATGGGATTAGTTACCGGGAATGCGTATCGATTGGAAGCCGTGAATGCTTTTGCCGATAGGATTCAAGGGCGAGCCTATTACCGTTCCGTGGAAGAAGGCTTTGCTAATAATGCCACAACCAGTTTTACCCCCGGTCAAACTCGCTATGGCGCTAGCCTTGCGGCGCAACTGAGTCAGAGTACCAATGTGCAAGTCAGTTATGATCACGAGGATAACTTCGGTACCTCTCCCCGAAACCGCAGTGTAGTTGAGTTTTTTGACCCCTTCAATCCCGATAATATCTTTAATCGGGCAACGGAAGCGTTACCCGGTAGCCGGGTGGATAATAGCCTGACCACATTCCGGGCGGGTGTGCAACAAAAAATTGGCACTTCTGACCTGACTTTAGAATATGTCAACCGTTCCCGAGAAGACAATCTGGGCGATACATTTGATACCAACGCCAGTCAATTGGTGTCTCGTCTGAATGTTCCCCTGAATCAGGTTCTCACCTTCCGGGCGCAAAACGAATTGAACTTGGATGAAAGTGACCCCCTTTATCCCAACCGCACCACCGTTGGTTTAGATTGGGCGGTGGAACCGGGAGTGACGCTGAGATTGGCACATCAGTTTTTTGATGGGGGACTCTTAGAGGATAATTCGATTACCAGTCTGGAAACGATTACTCAATATCAGCTTGGGGAAAATACGTCCATCTCCTCCCGATATTCGGTTATCGGTGGGGTCAATGGGATGACTGGACAAGCCGCATTGGGACTCAACCACGGTATACTGTTAGCGCCGGGATTGCGCGTGAATTTCGGTTATGAACGCATCGCCAATGATATATTGAATGCCACAGCAGCAGGCGATCGCTTCGCTCAACCTTATGCGGTGGGTCAAAGTGCGTCATCCTTGGGACTCACAGAATATGATTCCTTTAACGTTGGTGTTGAATATACCGCCAATCCTAACTTTAAAGCATCAGCGAGGTTGGAACATCGGGATAGTTCTGCTGGTGATAACACCGTCATTTCAGCAGCGGCGCTGGGTAAAGTGTCCCCCTCGTTAACCGCTTTGTTCCGTTACCAACAAGCCAGTTCAGCCAGTCAACTTTTAGAAGACTTAGATGATACCCTTTCGGTCAAGTTGGGATTAGCCTACCGCAATCCTTTGGATGACCGTTTTAATGCGTTAATGCGATATGAGTATCGCCAGAATCCATCAACGATTCCGGATACTTTACTCTTTGGTAGTGGTACGGGTTCCAATGATCACGTCTTTTCTGGTGAAGGGATTTATGCACCCAATTGGCGTTGGGAATTTTATGGTAAATTTGCCCTGCGCCACAGTACGACAGATTTAGCCGACAATTTCAGCAATAGTAGCACCATTTATTTGGGACAGTCACGCATCACCTATCGATTGGGATACCGGATGGATTTAGCGGTGGAAGGACGTTGGATTGGTCAACCCTCAGTTAATTTTGATGAATGGGGTTGGGCGCTGGAAAGCGGTTACTATATCACCCCCGATTTACGAGTTGGGGTGGGATATAGCTTCGGTAGCGTCGATGACCGAGATTTTAGTGGTTATCGTTCCGAAGGCGGTCCTTATCTGAATGTGACATTTAAGGTAAATGAACTCTTTGATGGGTTTGGACGGCAAAAAGTCGCCCCACCGCCGCAGCAGGAAGAATCTCAAGTACAGCCCGTGGCGAATAATGAACCAGTGGCAAATCCCACGAGTGAGGAGTGAACAATAGTGTTAAATCAAAAATTCGTAAAGTTCGTCAGATTCGTCAGATTCGTCAGATTCGTAGGGTTCGTAGGGGCGAAGCATTCGCGCCCCGATGTTTCGATTCTCCAGCTAAATGCTAATAGCGAATGCTTCGCCCAACCCCAGAACAAACGTAAAAAATATACCGAGGACAAAGAACACCCAACAAATTGGTGGGGAAAAAATCAATTCCCCATCAACATCGTCAGATTCGTCAGATTCGTCAGATTCGTCAGATTCGTAGGGTTCGTAGGGGCGAAGCATTCGCGCCCCGATGTTTCGATTCCCCAGCTAAATGCTAATAGCGAATGCTTCGCCCAACCCCAGAAAAAACGTAAAACATATATCGAGGACAAAGAACACCCAACAAATTGGTGGGGAAAAAATCAATTCCCCATCAACATCGTCAGATTCGTCAGATTCGTCAGATTCGTAGGATTCGTAGGGTTCGTAGGGGCGAAGCATTCGCGCCCCGATGTTTCGATTCCCCAGCTAAATGCTAATAGCGAATGCTTCGCCCAACCCCAGAACAAACGTAAAAAATATACCGAATCATTTTTGCCCCGGCGACTAGAAGTCGCTAAACAAACAAAGTCCGCCTTCGCGGACTGGACGATAAAGGAGATAATCAACTCTAATATCGTATTAGACGGACATAATAACCAGTTGGTTCGTAGTCGGCACTTTAGTGCCAGAAGTGCAAACAGCATACCTTTAGCAGCGCTAAATCGCTTACTACAAACCTTAGCGTTAGCAACTGTCTTAACCTTGCCAACATTAGCCACAGCCCAATCACCAAATTTACGAGTAGTCGTTAATAGTCCTCAGGATACAATTGCACCCGATGAATTTCTCACATTACGGGAAGCCATTGAATTAACCAATGGTGACTTGACAGTTGATCAATTAAGTGATATTGAAAGGACGCTGGTTACATCTTCTGAACAATCCTCTCGAATTGAATTTAACTTACCCCCCCAAGACACCACCATTTATCTGAATGAATTATTACCCCCCTTAGCCACTCCAGGACTCGTGGTGGATGGGACAACCCAACCGGGTTATGATCCGACAACCTCACCCACGGCAGAAATTGCCATTCCCCAACCGATTGTGACGATTACCCCTACACCGGGTCAATCGATTTTGCGGGGATTAACAATTGTAGCGGATGAGGTGACGGTGCGAGGCTTGAGTATTTATGGCTTTAAATCGGTGAGAGAGACAACTCTAGCCACCCCTCCGGCTGATATTTTTATTTCCCATACTTCACCGCCCCCGGACATTAGTCAGCAACAACAGCCGAATTCTAGGTTTCCTTTTTATCCTGATGATATTCCGCCCAAAGATGTGAGAATTGAGTTCAATTGGTTGGGAATTCCCCCGGATGGAAAAATGCCAGAAAATCCGTCAGCTTTTGGGGTGTATGTGTTTAATAGTTTAGGCACAACGGTTTACCGAAATCGGATTAGTGACCATGAAGGAAGTGCGGTTATTACCTCCGTGCAAGCGAATAACTTACAGGTGAGCGAAAATATTATTGTCGGGAATGGTATTAAGGGAATGCCGGATGCGATTCGCTTGGAAGGGGTGATTAATGACTCTCAAATTACCGGGAATTTAATTTGTGGCAATGATGGAAGTGGCGTGTATTTGTTTAAACCCGAAGGGGCGGTACAAATTCGCGAAAACCAAATTATTTTTAATGGGAGACGCCTGCGACGGGCGGCGGTGTATTTGATGGGAAATAATCACCAAGTTGTGGGGAATCAAATCGCCTATCAACCGGGACCCGGTGTGGTGGTGACGGCTTATCCGGATAGCGATCGCAATGTGATTGAAACCAATCGTTTTGCTGGATTGGAGGGGTTGAGTATTGACCTGAACACGCAGCAGCATGTGGAACCGATTCATTTCCAAGTCGGGGATGGTCATAATCCCCCCCGTACTACTAAATACCAACGCCAGACTACAGGGAACAATGGGATTAATGCCCCCCAATTTGTCTCCGAGGAGTTCTTTCAGTTGGGTGATCAGATAGAAGTATTTGGTCAAGCTGAACCGGGTTCAACGGTGGAACTCTATCGGGTGCGGGAAACCGCCGATAGTTTCTATGGTCCGTTGAGTGAACCGATTGGTAGTACGATAACCGATGGGGAGGGTCAATTTAGCTTTACGCTGACTGGGTTACAGCCTGGGGATACCATTAGTGCGATCGCGACTCACCCCCAAGACGGGACATCAGAACCCGCCCTGAATGCAGCAGTGAAGTTCTCAGATGGTACAGTTCCGCTAAACCCAGAACCATTACCACCCGTGATACCTCAATGTCTCAGCCAAACCACACCTCCACCACCCCCCGCAGAATTCACACCACCAATTCCACAACCCCTGACGCTGCGGGTACCGCGGAATATACATTTTGCCCTAGATCGTTCCGATATCTCTCCAGAGAGTGCAGGGGTACTGGATCAAGTAGCGGCGGTTCTGCAAGAGTATCCCTTCCTCACCATTGAACTACAAGGACACACTGATCCTCGCGGGAATGTCGCCTATAACCAAGCGTTGGCAAACCGTCGGGCGTTAGCGGTGCGGAATTATCTGTTGCGTCAAGGAATTGAGCCAGAACGGATGACGATTCGATCCTTCGGCGAAACCCAGCGCCGGACAACGGGTAGCGGCGTTGTGGATTATGCACGCGATCGCCGAGTGGAAATTATTTTCCAGGATCTCAGAGGCTTGGAGATTATTTTTGAAGACCAAGAAACGGACTTACAAATTGAACCGACGGGAGGGGGAAGATAATGGGGAGTTTAGATCCATTGATCAGGTCGCTTAATAGATTTCGTCAAGAAGCAAAAGACCTGATAACCCCTTGTTTTCCAGATATACAGCTAATTAAAATTTGCTATGCGTCACAAGAAAAAACCTAGACTTATTCATAGAGATAAATCGCCGTTTTCTGGGTTGAGACAACGCTGGATTCGATTTATCGCCTTAGTCATTTATGTGGCTAATTTTGTCACGTTTTTAGGAGCGCCACCGCCAGTTTCAGCGCAAACACCATTCCCCTGCGATCCCACGCTCTATATTAGTCAAGCAGCAAATCCCCAAGATCCCACTGGACTCAACCGACTGATTACGAATGTGAGTCCATTTAGACTAGAGGGCATCGGTGGGGCTACAGCACGGTACAATGCTATAGGGTTTAACGTGCAAGATGGCTTTATCTATGCGATCGGTCCAGATCCGGTTAATGGGGCTTTTCCGGTCTTCCGAATTGAGCAAAATGGCGCTACTGCTCAAATTGGCTCCATTCCTCTTGCTACGAATAATATTCCAGCAGATACTCGATTTATCGCTGGGGATATTGATGACAGGGGTAATTATTACGTCTACTCTCCCCCAAATGGAGTCCTGGCTAGGCTAACTGTTTCAGCAAATTCGGTAGCATTTAACTCTTCCACAACAGTGAATGGTGCTCCTAACTTTGCCGACATTGCTTTTAATCCAGTAGATGGTAATTTCTATGGCTATGCCAGGAACTCTGTAGGTACTAACGTAGGTCGGCTTGGATTCTTTCCGCGAGTAGAAGACTTAACCACTCCCCTTAATGTCACATTTTTTCCGGGTACATTTAATTCACCAGATTCCTTTGGTGCGATATTTTTTGATGCGAGTGGTGAATTATTCGCCTATCAAAATAATGATGGTTCGGGTAATGGTGTCTTATACAGTATTGAGGTTGGTATTAACGGTAGTGGTGCAGGTGAATTTAGGCGACGCAGCGTAGCTCCAGCCGTTAGTCAAAATGATGGTGCTTCCTGTGCCTATGCTCCAGTTGTCCAGAAAACTGTTTCACCTACAGAGGTGACGGCTGGAGATACAGTAACGTATACCTACCGATTTATTAACCGCAGTTCACTCGACATTACACGGGTTACCTTTACCGATAGGCTTCCTTCTGGTACTGCTCCTCCTGACGGACGCACATTCTCAAGAATAACCAAAAATGAAGGATTGCAAATTAACGGTGATATTACTGGGTTAGGCACTAATGAATTGACCATTACAGGTATAACAGTCCCTAGGAACTCAGAACCCACACTGGAGATAGAAGTTCAGATACCCCAGACTCTAAATATCGATCTGCCAGGTACATTCCTTAATCAAGCTACCATTGAAGGAATCGTGGGTGAAATACCCCCCAATCTTCCCGGTGTACCAACGAGTGCAGTTTCTGATTTTCCAGATTCACCGGAATTCCCCGATCCAACACCGGTAAAGGTTAATCCCAACCCAGTTAACTTAGTTCCCAGCAAGACAGTGGAACCCATCGATAGCAATGGGAATGGTGCGGCTGATCCGGGTGAAGAACTGCGCTACACGATCACTATTCAAAATACAGGTACTGGTACATCAACCAATACCATTCTCACCGAAGACATTCCCACGAATACCACCTATGTCCCTGGTAGCGCTACATTAAATGGCAATCCGATTGCTGATGTTGTAAATGGCACACTACGATTCGTGAGTCCCACTGGGGGTTCCGTGGGAGATATTCCTGGAGGAGGAACGGCTACAGTTACATTCCGAGTCACCATCAACAATCCCCTACCCCAAGGCGTCACTGAGATTAACAATACAGCGACGGTGACTAGTGAACAAGTGAGAACACCTGTATCGACAGATAATCCTGATACGCCAGATAATCCCAATGATCCGAATATTCCAGAAGACCCAACCACCGTTCCCATAGGCGGAGGAACGCCCCCTGTACCGCCTGTAATTAATAAATCGGTGCGTTTCCTCAGAGATAATGATGGGAATTCAGCGTTGACTATTGGTGACGATGTGGAATATACCATTATCGTCCGCAATCCCAGCAATACTCGCACCATTAATAATGTGGTGGTTAGCGATATTGTGCCGATTCAGGTTCGCATACTGCGAGATAGTTCTAATCCAATTAATATCGACGCCCCTGATAATTTAGGATTTGCCCTAGCGCCAACATTGCCCAATACAAGTTTTGATGGCACCGGTCAACCTGTTCAGTTTACCAATGGTGGCACCCTACCTCCTAGCGCACAAGTGACGATAACCTATAATGCCAAGATTTTACCGGGTTCATCCAGTCCAATTACCAACCAAGGGTTAGCAAATTATGCGGGTGATGGTGGAAATCCCGTTCGTTCAGATGCTAGTGATTCTACCAATCCTGATCAAGAAGGATCTGGAAACAACCCCGGAAACCCAGGTCCTGTTAACCAGGGGGGTAATGTAAACCAACCTGCGGGAGGTCCAGACGACCCAACGATTCTGAACTTTGTCACACCCGTCAATCCAGCCGGAACAAAATCGGTACGTCTAGCTGAAGACGTTGATGGTAGTGGTTCGATTAGCACCGGAGATATTCTGGAATACACGATTACCTATACCAACACAGATCCTCAGACAAACATTACCAACTTCCAGGTAACGGACACAATAGCTAGTGGTTTAAGCTTTGTTCCTGGCAGTTTGGACATTGATGTCACCCCTGGGACAATGGTGACGGCTAATCCCAACTATAACGGCACAGCTCCTACCAACAATGTCCTCAATCAACCACCGGGCAATTTAGCTAGTGGTGGTGGTCAAGTTGTATTCACCTATCGCACACAAATCACCGCAGGTCCTGGAAGTTCGATTACCAACCAAGCCGTTGCTAACTTTGAAGATAATACCGGGACTCGCTCTGTTCCTACCGATGCCATTCAAAGACCTGGAGATTTACCGCAAACTAATAATGGTGGTGATCCTTCCGATCCCAGGTTTGATGACCCGACGGTGTTGACAATCGAAGAGCCAACGACGCCCACGCGCCCAGTCGCTAATAAATCAGTGCGTTTCTTGAGAGACAATGATAACAGTGGTAGTCTCACCATCGGTGATGATATTCAGTACACAATTATCGTTCGCAATCCCAACCCGACTCGGACTCTCAATAACGTAGTTCTGAGTGAAATCTTGCCGATTCAGGTGCGAATCTTACGCGACGGTTCTAACCCAATTAATCTCAATAGCGGATTTTCCCTTGCCTCAAGCCTACCGGCTAGCAGTTTTAACGGCACAGGTAGCCCGATTCAGTTCACCAATCCCGGAACATTACCGCCAACGGGTGAAGTCGTTCTCACGTTCAACGCCCGGATTCTACCGGGGGCGGCTAATCCAATTACTAACCAAGGGCTAGTCAATTTTGAGGGAGATGGTGGGAATCCCGCCCGCACCGATGCTAGTGATACCCGCAATCCCCGACAACCAGGTTCTGGGGATGAGCCGGGAAACCCTGATTCTGTAGGTGAAGGGGGTAATGTAAACCAACCGAATAATAGTCCCATCGACCCGACAATTCTCAACTTTGTCAGCCCCGTAACTCCTACCGGAAGTAAATCGGTACGTCTGGTTGTCGATGCTGATGGTAGTGGATCGGTGACTACGGGTGATACCCTGGAATATACGATCATCTACACCAACCCTGGAGCCAATGCTCCGATTACTAACGTCTTAATCACGGATCAAATCGAAGCCGATAAGGTGAGTTTTGTCACCGATAGTTATAACTTCCGGCGTGTGGATGGCAGTGGACCTGCGAGGAATACTACGGTACAGAGGAATCCCAGCTTCAATGGCACCACGGATCAAAACCTGAGTGATCGCAATAATCTAGGACAATTAGGAACTGGCGGCGGTCAAGTCATGATCATGTACAGTGTCCGTGTCACGGCTGGGGCTGGTACACAAATTCAAAACCAAGCCACAGCCCAATCTAATGGCGGTTCTGTAGAGTTCTCTCTCACCGATGCCCTTTCGGGGTTAGGAGATGATGGCACACCAGATTTGCCGCAAATCAATGATGATCGAGAAAATCAGGGTAACCTTCCCGGTACTGGTGATGATGAGCCGACTATTGTCACAGTTGGTAGTCCTGGCAATCCACGTCTGCGGTTAGTCAAGCGGATTACCAATATCACCCGAAATGGTGTACCGATTAGTGGTATTGACTTCAACAGCTTTAACGATGACCCAGCTAACCCCGATGACGATGCAGCCGGTTGGACTCAACGTCCGCCTGTGGGCATTATCCAGTTAGGAGCGGAAAATACCCTGCAAAGCGGTGATGATGTGGAATACACGATTTACTTCCTCTCCGATGGTGGGACAACGGTTAACGGTGTTCAGGTTTGTGACGCGATTCCCGAAGGCACAACCTTTATCTCGGATAGTTTTTCACCGGGTGAAGGGATTTTGTTGAATCAAGCGGGAATTGATAACCGTCTGACTAATGCCTTAGATGCAGACTTAGGCACATTTTTCGGAGAGTTGACCCCAGTCAATACGTTCTGTCCCAATCCCAATAATCCAGATGGATCAGTATTAGTTAATGTGGGAAATGTGTCAACAATTAGCCCAGATAATATTGGCTTTGTCCGCTTCCGCGTCAGGATTGATTAGATAAAATCAGTTAAACCACCTTCTGTAGGGGCGCGACATGTCGCGCCCCTACAGAGGTTCTGTGGGTAATTGACAATTGACTTATTCTTGATTAGAATTCACTAACTGTGGTTAATAAATCGCCACGCGAGGAATTCAGCCAATCAGCGTATTCATATTAAGAACTTTTACGGAGGTATTCACTTAGGGATTTAGTCGATAATCAGAATAACCACCAAAACCTGTATAGAAGCACTGTCCGATGATTATACCGTCTCTCCTGATTCTCGCGATCGCTCTCGTCGCCGTTTATATTCATACCCATGTCACAGAGGAATTGGTGCAGGTAGGGGCAACGATTATCGCTTTGCTTTGTCTGGTGTTGAATCTAATTTTAGCGCCACTAGCGATAAAATTTATAATTGTCGGGGCGATTTTACTCACAGCAAAACGGACTTCATTAGCGCTTTTTAACTCGCTTCTCCAGTAATTCGTCCTTTTTCATTGGTAAGGGATTGAGTGTTGTTTATGAAATTTAATATCGTTGAGTTGATTTAGACCGATCTACTCAAAGGGGCTATAGGATAGTTCTGCCAAGTTTAAGGGAATCTCGATCATCAATTCTGTTCCTTTCCCTAGACTAGAAACACAACTAATATTACCGTTGTGTTTATCCACAATAATTTGATGGCTAATGGCTAACCCCAATCCTGTACCACTTCCGACAGGCTTGGTTGTAAAAAATGGGTCAAAGATATGCTGACGCACGTCTTCATTCATCCCACATCCGTTATCAGCAATGCGAATAATAATACATGGGGACAGTTTTGACCCTTCAGGACTTTCGAGGGAACCTGGTTTTGAGTGTTGAATTAATTCTTTTGTCTCGCCTATCCTATTGGTAGATACTTCAGTCGTGATCTTAATCCATTGGGGTTCAGGTTGGTTGCTTAAGGCTTCAATGGCATTATCTAAAATGTTAATAAATACCTGATTTAGCTGACTGGCATAACAGTTAACTTGAGGGAGTTGACCATACTCTTTGAACACGATGATTTCCGGACGATTCCCTTCGGCGCGGAGTCGGTTTTGTAATATAAATAGCGTATTATCTAAACCTTCATGGATATCCACCTGTTTTAACTCGGCTTCATCTAATTTTGAGAAACTTTTTAGCGATCGCACAATCTGTTCGATGCGTTGAGTTCCCAACTGCATGGAGTTGATCAGCTTTGACCAATCTTTGATGAGAAACTCTAAGTCGATCTCGTCACTCAGTTGCTGAATCTCTGGTGTGGGACTGGGGTAGGTTTTTTGGTAGAGTTGCAGCAGTGCGAGTAATTCTCGGAAGTATTGACGGGCATAAGTCAGATTGCCGAAGATAAAGTTAGTCGGGTTATTAATTTCGTGTGCCACACCTGCAACCATGCGCCCTAAACTGGACATTTTCTCGGTTTGGATCAGTTGGGATTGAGTGCGTTTTAATTCTTTTAAGGTTTGTTGCAATGCCTGGGCTTTTTCCCGTTCCCTAGTTTCAGACTGCTGCAAGGCGATCTCGATTTGTTTGCGATCGCTAATGTCTCTATGCGTCCCACTCATCCGCACGGGTAAGCCATTCTCATCCCAAGCAACCACTTTACCATAATTAGACACCCATTTCCATTTCCCGGATTTCGTCAGCAGTCGATAGTCAAATTGGTAGGGAATTGAGCAGTTTTTTAAATGCGCCTGTAACAGGTTCATCACCCAAGGTTTATCATCGGGATGGATCAGGTTTTCCCAAGTGCTGATATCTGTAGGAAGTTGATCGGACTCATACCCCAACATATCACTCCAACGCTGGTCAATATAAAAGTCTCCCGTTGTGATCATCCAATCCCACAACCCATCCCCAGAAGCGTTTAACGCAAGCTGCAAGCGTTCTTGAGTCTGGTGCAAAGCTTGTTGCGATCGCTGGCGTTCAATGGCAATTGTGGCAAGATAAATTGTTTGGGCGATTAAGTCTTGATCGAGATCGGTTGCTGTCTGCGGTTGGTCATAATACCCACCAAAAGTCCCCAAAACCATGCCATCACTCGACAAAATCGGCATCGACCAACAGGCTTTAAGTCCGTAGGATAATGCCAAATCCCGGAAGTTTACCCACAACGGGTCGTTGGCAATATCGGATACAATTACAGTCGCCTTACGATAGGCGGCTGCACCGCAAGAACCAACATCTGCACCAATCGCTAGACCATCAATGGTTTTTGTGTACTCTTCGGGTAGACTGGGGGCGGCGGCGAAGTGCAATTTACCCTGTTGATCCAGCAACAGAAACGCCGATCGCATTTTTCCCGATTGTTCCTCAACGAACCTTGCCAAAGCATCCAGGATGTCTGGGAGAGGTACATCAGAGGCAATCAGTTTCAGAATCTGGTTCTGTCCAGTCAGCAGCATCTCGGCATGTTTGCGATCAGTAATATCCATCGCTGTTCCGAAGAGTCTGATCACTTGCCCCTGTTCGTTTACAACAGGTTCACCTCTTGCCTCGACATGGCGCACTTCACTACTTCCCTGATTCCCCCTAGGGAGAGATTGCACATCAGCAGCATGGGTTTTACCTCGGATAATGCGGAAGTCAAGATTGTACTTTATCCCCTGTGCGATCGCGCGGTCTACGGCGTTTTTCCACAGGTCTTGATCTTCTGGATGAATCGTCTCCAGCAGTTCAGCATGGGTGGGTTCACCCTGTTGAGGATCACGTCCCCAAATGCGAAACAATTCCTCTGTCCAAGTCATTTTTCCCGTGGTCAAATCACAATCCCAACTGCCAATATGGGCAACTGTCTGGGCTTGTTTTAAAGAAGCTTCACTATGGCTGAGTTTTTCTTGGATACGTTGGCGTTCTACTATCTCTTGTTTCAGTCGGGTATTTTTAGCCAAGAGTTGTTTTGCTTGGGTTCTTAGACGCAATTGATGCTTAACCCGCGCCATCACTTCTTGAAGCTGGAACGGTTTAGATATATAGTCTGCCCCACCCACTTCAAAGGCTTTAACTTTATCGAACCCTTCTTTCAACGCGCTGATAAAAATAACCGGAATATCTTTAGTTTTATCATCTGCTTTCAAGGACTGACAGACTTGATAGCCATCCATCTGTGGCATGACAATATCCAGCAAAATCAAATCGGGGAGATTGGCTTTGGCAGCTTTGAGCGCCAGAATGCTATTGGGGATAGTCCTGACTTTGTACCCTTGCTTGGATAACATATCGGTTAACAGGTACAAATTAGCCGGAGTATCATCTACAACCAGGATACTGCCTTTGTTATTTTTCCGTTGTCCTTGATCATTCGTCATTTTTCCTTTGTCTTATGTCTTATGTTATACTCGCGAAGCGCTAAGCCAGCTACGTCCTTTTTTTATACCCAAGACTAATTACGGCGTTGGGGCGACTTGCTCAGCATTTCAGACCAGATAATGGGTATCCTGTCTGTCCTTTTGTAACATTTATATTATCTTTTAGTAAGAGGCTGACGCGCTAATGTGAAGAGTCTCACCAACCGCCTTGGGTTAAAACCCAAGGCTAAAAGCTGAAGTCGTCTAAAGACGACTGGATAAGAGTTTGATCCCAAGTTGCATTCAAAGAGATAACTTTCTCGTCCCCTGCTCCCCTTATCTACTACGTTTGATCGCAACTCTGTATGAGTCCATTTTAATTCAACTCCCATATTAAATCCGAACGATCGCGTAACTCCGAATCTGCCAAGGCGCTATCTTCAAAGTTTGCAGCGTCGGGGATTCTGGAGACTGTTCCACAGGACGTTCTAATAAATCCACGCAACCCTCTATCGCCAACCCTAAATCACTATTTAACCAGAATTCCGCTTCCTCTGCGTGACATTCATAACACCGCAGAATCCAACATTGCGGATTATCTTGCGATCGCTTAAACGCAATTACTACTAAATTTTCAGCCGATAACTCCAGCAAGGAACCCCCAGGGGGCAAAGTTTTAATACCCTGATTCGCCCTGTATTCCAGCCGGACGACTTGCAGGGGGAAATTTAACTCATACCCTCGCTGAACCGTTTTCGCGGCTTGCCAAGTTCCCGAATGAGGATAAAGTGCGTAGGTGAAGTGGTGAATTCCGCGATCGGCGTCGGGATGGGGCCACATTGGACTTTTGAGTAAAGTTAATCGAAGTTGAGAGGGTTGGGCGTCATAGCCGTATTTACAGTCATTGAGTAGACTCACGCCGTAAGTTTCATCAGCCAAATCCGCCCAACGCAATGCTGGAACCTCCCATTTGGCTTGTTCTGCGGGGGTTTGGGGTTTGGTGGGGCGTTGGATTGCGCCGCAGGGAATCTCATACGTGGCGTAGTCGGCTTCTAGGTTTAAGGGGAATGCGGCTTTGACTAATACCTGGCGTTCCTGCCAATCTACGGTTGTGGCTATTTTAAGTAGGGGTGAATCTGATGTCAGGATGTAGTCTTGGTAAAATTGGGATTGTCCTAATTGGCGAATAACTTGGAGACGCGATCGCAGGTTTCCTTGTTCTAGCCATTGAATCGATTTCAGTTGGGTTGGTGGTAAGGGATGCTGATGGTAATTGGGGTCAATATTCCAGGCGTCCCAATATTGACCTTTGTCTTCAAAGGCTTGCAGTTGATTGCCTGCACCGCTTAATATTTCTCGCTGGTTTGGTTTATCAAAGATGCTGCTTAAGTCGCCAGTATTTGGATCTACGATAATTCGCAGGTAGTCATTTTCGAGAATAAATTCGTTATTGGGATTGGGGTTATCGTTTTCTGGGGGAGTATCAGTTGGACAAATCCAGACTATTTTATAGCCGATTGCGGGGATGTCTTTAGCCAAAAATAGCAGATGGGTTTGTAGGGGCTGGTTTAGGGGTTCTTGTTTTGCTGTTGATGATAACTCTTGTTCAAAACCCGCCCTGACTGATGTTTGGCTGGGGATTTTTTCGCCGTTACTATCGTAAATTTGCCAGGTTTGATTGTTGGTGATTGGGAACTGTTTTTCCGACGCAGAGGTTCGCAGAGGTTCGCGCAGAGGGGCGCAGAGGGAGATAGTAATGAGTTCTGAATGTTGCCAGTTGAGGGGGTTGAATATGATTAGGGGTTGGGCGTTGGGGTGGGGGGGTGAGGGGAGGGTGATTTGGGACGCGATCGCGTTTAGGGATTCGGCTATGATTTTTTGGGTTATTGTCTCGGCTTGTTGCCATGTTTGGTTGGCTTCAATGAAGACTTCGGGAATGGAGGTTCCGGGTAAGATATCGTGGAATTGATTAAAGAGAACTTTTTTCCAGGCGGTTTCTAGTTGAGATTGGGGATAGTTTTTGTTGGTGATTAGGGTGGCGAGAGAGGCAAAAAGTTCGGCTTGATACAGTAATCCTTCACAGCGACGATTCCAGCGTTTTTGATCAGCGTGGGTGGTATAACATCCGCGATGGAGTTCTAGATAAAGTTCGTTATTCCAAATCGGATTAGGAATTGAATATTTGTCTGGGTGGGTGTCACTATTATCGTTGTTTGTTACCCTGATGTGACTAAACCCACCCCCGGAGACGCGCCGTGGCACGTCTCTACAAATCATCTCCCTATCTCCTCTTTCTTCTAACTGATTCTCAAGATTCTGCAAATATTTCAACGCGGTGGTAAATTCTAAATTGGGGAAGAAGGGAGACTGTTGCCAACGCTGTGACACTTCTAACATATCGCGGGTGGGACCACCGCCATGATCGCCTACACCAGGTAACCAAAATACATCCTTAATCTTTGTTTGCCTTTGCCAATTAATCCCATAATTTGTCATGGTAATTGGATTGGTATCCATGACTCCGGTAATATTGGGCGGCGACATTAAACTGAGAATTTTAGTCCCATCCGGTGATTGCCACCAAAAGAGGTGATAGGGAAATTCAGTGGTGTCATTCCAATGCAGCTTCTGGGTAACAAAATAGTTTATTCCCCCTTGTTTTAAGAGTTGAGGTAATTGCCAAGTAAAGCCAAAACTATCCGTTACCCAGGCAATTTGAGTAATTTGACCGAATTTTTCTTGGGTATAACGTTGACTATAAAGAATTTGCCGGACAATGGATTCACCGTCAATTAAATTTAGTTCTGGTTCAACCCACATCCCGCCGACAATTTCCCATTTTCCGGCTATGACTTGCTGTTTAATTCGGCTAAATAAGTCGGGACTATTCTGTTCTACCCAGTCATAAAGGGCGGGTGTTGTATGACAATAGGTTAAATTAGGAAAATCTTGCTGTAAACTGAGAACCGATTCAAAGGTTCGCACTGCAACATTCCAGGTTTCCTGAGTAGACCATAACCAAGCCATATCTAAATGGGCATGACCTAGTAGGTGAAATGTAGCGTTAGGGGTTATATTTTTGGATAGCAGAGTTTGGCGCAATTGGGTTAGCGATCGCGTAAACTGATCGCCATGGTATACCCTCTGCCAGTCAATCTCAGCCACAGCCCTCGTTAGTGTTTCTAATTGTTCCGGTGCAAAGGCTTCTAAATAGTTCTGCAATACTGTTAATTCATCAGCAACAAATCCCGGATCAATCGAATGCGTTGATTCATAAATACAGAAAGACCGCATTAAGCCGCCAATATCATGACCCGGACTCACTAACCGCAACATGACGGTAATAGTTTCCCCAGGACTAACGGCTGAACTTAGGAGGACTCTATCTGAAGAATCAAATAAGTCTCCTTCTTGGACTAACTCATCATTCACAAAAATCTTGGCATTTTCCGCCCACCATGTTAACGCTAGTCGTAAGGTTAATCCAGCTAAAGGATAACCTTGTAAATCGTGGGGAATGATAAATTGTTGACCCAACCAAATAACTTGGCGTCCCGCTGACCAGATAATATAACCCTTATCATTGAGTTCAACACTTGACCCATGTGCCAAAATATGGTTACTTATCTCCTCCAGAGGCAGATCTTCAGACCACAGTTTCCAATTAGTCTGCACATTCACCTGAGTTAAAGCGCGAAGTTTAGCAATAGATTCAGAAAGGAATGTTAATGGAGACATGGTAAGGAATTATACAAGTTAGTAACTAGCAATTAGGATTAAGAAAGTTTTAAATAACAAAGTCGCATTAACCAGCCTTGGGTTTAAACCCAAGGAACCAAAAGCTTGCATTCGTCTTTAGACGACTTTATAAGAATTTTAGTCCATTTTAATGGACAGTAGCTCTTAGCCCGGAGTTTGAACTCCGGGCGGATGATTAAGTTTCTGGGAATCTTGTCCCCGGGTGCATGTCACAGTATGAAATAATAAATTAGTCATCGCTGCTTCTGCTTGCATAACCATGTCTGCTTCTACCCCAGGTCGCTATCGCAGCCGATTATTCAATCTTATCAATCACCATTCTCGCCGACTCATCGATCGAGGTGAACGGGCAATCCGACATTTGAAAGTAGCTGCCGTTTGGGGAACACAGATTCTCCTCTATCCTATATATATGGTGGTTCAAACCAGTCTCACGGCTGTTCGGCAACTTTCGGCAGAGGCAAAAGCGGGATGGACTCGATTAAAAGCTTTAACCCAATCCCAACCCCTAGAACAACCGCCTGCTGTTGATACCCCGATTCAACAGGTTCTCAAGGAAGCCGAAACGTTATCTTTACCTGAACCATCCCAATGGAAGCGGTTACAACCTGTCGGTGATCAGGAACGCCAGATTGTAGGGGCGGGTTTGACTGATAACGTTACCCAAGAAACCGATAACTTGACTAAACCCGCCCTGCTTGGGAAGGAGAAGGGTAAAACAACATTTTCGACTGGGCGGTTGAAACCGCAGCTACACAAACAAAACCTGCCTACGCAGGTTTCCCAATCCTCACGGGTAGAGATTCAAGGCGTAGCCAGCCTCCTCTCCACCCGAACTCTAGTTCTCGTTTCCGTCGCTAATGAAATTCTGGATATCCTCACCCCAGAACAACAGCAAAAATTAGCAGCTAAAATAAGCTGGGAACTGGCTAACCTTTATCGTCAGTGGCGTTTAGTTTATAACTTAAAGACTTCTGGGGTGCAACGCCAACTCAGTCACTTGGCTAAACCATCTCTGTTTCTGCCCTTGAGACTATTCTGGCAACTCATGGCATGGGTGCAAACCAGTCCCGTTGCGATCGCGATTAATCTCTTTGGTGAGTCTACCTTCTCAGAACCCGCATCTGGCGCCAAGATCCCCCAAAACCTTGCCTATTCCTGGCTGAAACAATTTGCACCGGGGGGCACATTAGCCGCTATAGATGATACTATTGCCCAATGGGAATCGCACCCTAAAAAGACATCCAATCACGTTGCGATCGCACTCCGTCAACGTAGCCAAACTCTACTGCAAACCTTCAAAACCTCATTCATCACCTATCGAGAACCAGCTAATCCAACCGAGACATCAGAATCTCACCCCTTTTGGCTGGTAGGATTAATTTACGCCGCGATCGACTACTTTTTTGGTCAGGGTAGTTCTTCCCGATTCCGCCAACAAGAACCAACCTCGATTAACCCCACCGAGGACATTAACCAACGATTCACTAACTCAACCGCTTCCGTAACCCTTCCGGGGACAGCATTCTCCTATACGAATGAACCCGATCCGTGGTTAACCTGGGATGATTTATTTGGCGATCCAGAACCCACTTCCACACCGAATCCTTTTGTCACTGATTCCATTTGGCTGAAGGGAAAACCGCAACCCAACCCAACCCCACTTCCCCCAGGGTTTACAATCAAAAAAACTGCCATCTGGCAAAACTCCATTGGTGCTATTCTCCAGCGTTTAAGTTTCTCCAAAAAACCAATAAAACTGACTGTAACGGATCGAAAACTCCAGAGGCAAACGGTTAACCCGACAAGCCCACTTTTCTATCCAGTTCCATTACAAAATTCATTAATCACGGGATTATCGAATAATTCACAAAATCGAGTATTTGTCAAGGTATCTCCGGCTACGTTCTTAGAGCAAACTCCTACAAATTCTCCTACTCTATTAACCCATTCAACCTCTCTAACACGCAACACTCAAAACATTCCAGAAAAACCCATTCACCATTCCTCAACGAGTGATATCGAACCAGCACCCGACTGGATTGAAACTCAAGCAATTCCCACAGGGTATGTTAAACACCCCTTAGAGCAAATCATGGAATGGTTGGATGTGGGTATGCTTTGGCTGGAGGAGGTAACAATTAAAGCTTGGCGATGGGTGCGACGGTTTGTCGTTAAAAATAAAGGATGAACAAGACACCACAGCTATCAGGGTACGATAGTATCGTGCCCCTACCCAATCAATTATCCCTGGGTTCAATGGCACTGAAAAGCGTGGATTTGAGGATCGCCAAAACCCTTGATATACCGTAGGGTGGGCATTGCCCACCAGCCTCATCTGTCTCAACCGTTAACTTTAATTGTGTCCACCTACTTATTGGGATTATAGGGTTCTCCCTGGGACAAAAATTGTTGCGGCGGTTAAAGTCAATTCCGGAAACCATAGATTGAAAAAAACCCCCAGTTAGGGAACTGGGGGAAGTCGGCTACAAAAGAGCCTTCCATCCTTGTCGAACTCGATGATGTCTCTAGGTTATGCAAACAAAGTGAAAAACTCGTGAATGCAAAAAAAATACCCCCGCCATTTTAGTTGGGGGTGGGTAATCACTTCCACATCAGGGTAACAACTATAATTAAAGGTATCGAACAATTGTGAAAAAAAGGTGAAAAGTCAAAAAAAACCTCAGATTTCGGCTGAGGAGGCATAAATATAAAGGAGCATAACCCTTTATATCTCTAGAGTTTAGGGACGTATGCAGTTACCAGAGGCAGAGTCGTGGTGTTCTCAAAAATTTTCCCTCTTCCCTAAAATTTTACTTTTGATTTCGATAAAGCAGCCACAGGAAATAGGGAGCGCCAAGCGAGTAGGACGGACGATCTCCACCATTAATTTTAGTTGTCCCCACTACTGATTTGAAGCCGCGCTGGTCTAGTTTTCCGGTGGCAATTCCCTCACCCAGCGACCCATTGGTACACACATCGGCGTCCCCGCTACCGGGTCAGGCACAATCCGACACTCCAAACCAAACACTTCACGCACCATCGCCTCCGTCACAACTTGCATTGGCTCTCCTTGTGTATAAACTTGACCCTGCCGCACGGCAACCAGATGATCAGCGTAGCGACACGCCTGATTCAGGTCGTGCAGTACCATCACAATCGTCCGCCCTTCGTTCTGGTTCAACTCATACAGCAAATCCAATACCTCGACTTGATGCGCCAAGTCTAAGAACGTTGTTGGTTCATCCAATAGAAGAATCTCCGTATCCTGAGCGAGTGCCATAGCAATCCAAGCTCGTTGCCTTTGTCCACCAGAAAGCGTGTCCAATACTCGGTCTGCTAGTGGGGTTATCCCTGTAATGAAAAGCGCCTTCTCCACCAGGATTTCATCATCTTTTGACCATTGCTGCAACCAGTTTTGGTAAGGGTAACGACCCTGAGCGACCAAATCTCGAACCGTCAACCCCTCCGGAGCCACTGGACTTTGGGGGAGAATTCCCAGTCGCTTCGCCACAGCTTTTGTTGAGCGCTGGAAAATATCAGTCCCGTCTAGGTAAACCTTACCAGCACAAGGCTTGAGCAACCTCGCCAGTCCCCGCAACAGTGTTGATTTACCACAGCCGTTGGGTCCAACCAAAGCCGTAATCTTCCTGACAGGAATTGCCAGGTCGAGGTTCGTGATCACTGGTGTTCCATCATACGCCAGAGAAAGTCGGCGAGTTGACAATAAGCTCATTTTATGAATAGATAAAGTCATCGCTTGCGGTTGCGAACTAGCAGATAGAGAAAATAAGGGGCACCGACAGCGGCGGTAATCGCACCACAGGGCAACTCGATGGGCGCAAAGAGTACCCGTGCCAACCAATCAGCCAGCACAATAATTAGTCCACCCATCAGTGCTGCTGTTGGCATTAAGCCTTCGTGGTTGGGTCCAACCAACTGACGCCCCAAGTGCGGTGCCATCAATCCCACAAAGCCAATCGTACCCGCCACAGCCACAGCCGCACCCGCCATTGCCGCACTCATTAGCAATAGCAAACCCCGCTGCCATTCCACTCGCGCCCCCAGTCCTCTGGCAAGATCATCTCCCAGGGAGAGGGTATTCAGTGGCATCGAAAGCGCCAACGACAGGGGGACAAACACCGCCAGCCAGGGGAATAATGCCCCGACATGCTGCCAACCCCGTCCGTAGACACTTCCCGCCAGCCAAACCAATGCCTGACTGACACTATTAATTTCCCCAAATGTGACCATTAAATTCGTCAAAGCCGCTAGGATAGCGGCTATTCCGACACCGACGAGAATTAACCGGATGGGAGAACTGCCCTTATCCCAAGCCAGAAGGTAGATAAAGATGGCAACAACCAACGCCCCAGCAAAGGCAGACAAAGGTAGGGCAAACAGCGGCACATCTGGAAATAAAACGATTAAACTGACAGCAGCTAAACTCGCACCCGCATTCACTCCAATGATGCCGGGATCGGCTAAGGGATTGCGTGTCAGTCCTTGCAGAATCGTCCCAGAGATGGCTAATCCCACTCCCACCCCAAAGGCGACCAACGTTCTGGGCAACCGCAGCACATTTACAATAAAGGCATAGTCGGGGTTAGCCGTCGGCAACCCCACAATCGTTTTTAAAACAGCCAATGGTGGGATGGGATATTCCCCCTGTCCCACATTGATAACGATCGCCGCGAGAGTAACCAAAACCAATACGAGTAGTACGGTTGGCACGCGCCGTTCTATACGGAACGATATAGGCAATAGTCGGGGACGAATAACTAGCCAACGTTTTCTCATCGTCTCACCTTGAACCGCGCTAGATAGATGAAGAACGGAGCGCCCACTAGAGCAGTCATGACACCCACGGGCAGTTCTTGAGGACTAATCAACACCCTGGCAGTGATATCGGCGACCAAGAGTAAGATGGCACCAAAAATGGCAGAATAAGGCAGAATCCAGCGATAATCAACGCCCACTAAAAAGCGGACGATGTGGGGAACAACCAGACCAATAAATCCAATCGGACCAGCCGCCGCGACAGCGCTCCCTGCCAGCAAAACCACACTCACGGCGGCGGTTAGTTTCACCCATGCGGTTTGTTGACCCAAGCTTTTAGCCACATCGTCACCAAGGGTTAGGGTGGTCATTTGTTTCCCTAAGGCAAACGCGATCGCTAATCCAATGCCGATGTAAGGCAGCACTTGTAAGAACAACGTGAAATCCCGACCCGCCACCGATCCAGCTAACCAGAAGCGGATTTCATCGAGGGTTTGTTGACTAAGGATGAGGATGGCAGTTGTGAGTGAGGACAGTAAGCTCGTCAATGCCGCACCCGCAATCGTCAGGTTGAGTGGAGTCAGTCCCCCTCGACCCAGAGATCCGAGCAAATAGACGGTGATTGCCGTAACACCTGCCCCCCCAAAGGCACACCAGGCATAGACACTCAGGGAAGACGAGCCGAAGAGGAAAACAGCGATGACGACTGCCATTGCCGCACCCGAATTAATGCCCAGGATTCCGGGGGACGCTAAAGGGTTGCGAGTTAATCCCTGCATCAGGGCACCTGCCACCCCAAGGGCAGCACCCACTAGCATGGCAATCAGCGATCGCGGCATCCTGACTGTGCGGATAATCAGGTGGTCGGTAGAGCCATCAAAGTTGGTTAAAGCGGCATATACAGTGCTAAAAGAAATATCTGCGGCACCATAGGTAATGCTTGCCACCAAGCTGACTAGCAGAATCAACAGACTCAGTGACAAACCAACGGGGAGTAAGAGGCGCGATCGCCCCCTACTTTTCCCTCTTACCGTAGCACTCTCGCTTGCCAATCGCTTCTTTACCTCAATCAATGATTCCAATTGCAAATGGAAAGGTTTTAGAGGATGTCTGAAAAGTTGTCTTTGACACTACTACCTAGTGGAAATCCCCCTAAATCCCCCTTTTAAAGGGGGACTTTCTCTGGTCATTTCCCCCCTTTCTCTCCCCCCCTTTCTCTCCCCCCCTTTCAAAGGGGGGCTAGGGGGGATGGGGGCTAGGGGGGATCGGATACTTCAAGAAACATCTTCTTAGAACTCTCCATTCCCCATTCCCTTAAAAAGAAAACTAATTTTGAATCTCCCCATTTTCCCACATTCCCTCCACACGGGTTCCGTCAGCAAAAATATAGACACCTTCCCCCTGCCTTTGTCCATTGCGGAATTCTCCTTCAAAGCTATCCCCACTGGCATAGTTACAGACAGCTTTGCCGTTTAACTGACCCTCACTGAACTGTCCTTCGCAGCGATCGCCATTAGCAAACGTATAAATTCCAGTGCCGTTGAACTTACCGTTACTAAACTGTCCTTCGTAACGATTACCATTGGCGTCGGTGAAAACACCTTCGCCGTTAAATTGACTGTTACTGAATTGACCTTCGTAGCGGTTTCCATTAGCGAAAACGTAAACCCCTTGACCCTCGGGTTTGCCGTTACTAAATTCCCCTTCGTAGCGATTGCCATTGGGATATTCCCTAACCCCTTTGCCATTGAACTGACCATTGCTAACAGTTCCTTCGTAGCGCCCCCCCTCAGAGAAGGTGTAGACTCCTTGACCATTCGCCTTACCATCACTCAGTTCACCTTCATAGCGATCGCCATTTGCATAGTCGCACACCCCCATCCCATTAAGACTACTGTCTTGAATTTCTCCTTCACAGCGATCGCCATTAGCTAAAATAAAGGCTCCCGTACCGCTGGGATTGCCATCCGTAAACTGTCCCTCATAGCGACCGCCATCGGCGCTAATGTAGGTTCCTGTACCGTTAGGCTGACCATCCTTAAACTCCCCTTCGTAGCGATCGCCATTTTCGTACACCCGGACACCTTTGCCATTGGGTTGGTCGTTGCTAAACTCACCTTCATAACGACCGCCATCAGCAAAGGTATAGATGCCTTGACCTTTCTTGTTGCCATCTACAAAGTTTCCTTCATAGCGATCGCCATTCGCGTATTCACAGACGACTTCACCGTTTAGGTTACCGTTGCTCATTGCCCCTTCGCAGCGACCCCCATCGGGTAAGGTCACGACACCTGCTACTGCGATCGCGGGATTGATAATATGGCTGGCAATATCTAAGCTTGATGCAATTAGTAACGTTATTCCGAAGCGCCCGATTTTACGAAGCATTAGACAAAGACCTCCTTTATTAAGATAGATTGGGCTGATTGTTGAGTTAGTTTTAGGGATTGCATCTGACATCGGGTTACGTTTTTACTCTGTAGGTTCGGGAGGGGGTAATTCTTCCACCTGTTCTTGGCGTTCCCGTTCAAGTTTTTCCTGACGTTCTTGTTCTAGCTGTTCTTGACGCTCTTGTTCTAGCTGTTCTTGTTCCTGACGTTCGCGTTCGAGTTGTTCTTGACGCTCTTGTTCTAGCTGTTCTTGTTCTTGACGCTCTTGTTCTAGCTGTTCTTGACGCTCTTGTTCTTGACGCTCCCGTTCTAGCTGCGCTTGGCGTTCCCGTTCTCGACGCTCTTGTTCTAGCTGCGCTTGACGTTCCCGTTCTTGACGCTCTTGTTCTAGCTGCGCCTGACGTTCCCGTTCTAGCTTTTCGGCGCGTTGACGGGCTTCCCGTTGAAAGTCAGTTCCCGGCTGAGCAAAACTAATTCCCATTCGTACTCGACGGCGGTTGCCTCGTGCTGGACAACTCACACTTGTTACAGTTTCAAGGGCAGCTTGATTAATAGCAGGATAAGAACTGGGTTCTACAAGCTTCGACTCGATTACCTTGCCCTTTTCATCGACGATTAATTCGACAACGGGTCTCGCTTCGATACCTTGATTGGCTAGTGATGATGGAAATTCCGGCTTCCTTGTAGCCGTGCAACCTTCTGCTGAGGAAACGGGGAGTGACTCAGAGTTGCCTGCGGGTCGTGGGGGGGCTGAGGAATTCGTTGCCACTTCTCCTGGTACTCCAGGATTAGCTATTGAGTCGCCATCACTTGATGAAGCTCGTTCGCCAGAACTGCCACCGCCCAAGCTTTCTCTGAATGGTTGGGAACCCGAAGAAGAACCTGAAAGCGGTTGGGAACTACTGCTTGGTCGTGTGGGGGCTGAGGGATTCCTTGCCACTGCTCCTGGTGAGCCAGGGTTAGCAATATCACTTAAAGAATCTGTCGATGGGGAAAAACTATCGCCCAAGCGCTCTCTGATGTTTTCGGTAATCTTTGACGCATCAGAAAGTATTCCAGAAACTCCTCTGGGTCGTGGGGGAGCTGAGGGATTTTTTGCCACTGCACCTGGGGGTGTGGGGTTGGCTTCAGAGGCGTCATCATTGGGTGGCGCTGTTGATTCTGTCGTCGTTGGTTCGCTTAAGCGTTCTCTAAGTTTTTCTACGTCTGAGTCAGTCTGAAGCGGTTGGGAATTTCTGTCTGGGCGTGGCGGTGCTGAATTATTAATAGCTACGGGTTCAGGTGGTGATAGAGCCGGGTCTGAGGGTTCACGAATCGGTTCTGAGGGAGGTGTAACAACGGTTCTGCGTTCCCTTGTCGGTTCCGTGGGTGGCTCTACTGAGGTGGGTGCAGGTGGCGTTACGGCTCTTTGAGGTGTTGCTGGTATAGCGGGTACGGGTTGCTTAACGGGTTTTTGAGGCAAAGCTTCCGCCCGTTGCTGCGGTTTAATTGGCTCTGGTATCTGCGTTTTTGTCGGTTGCGGTGGAGTTGGGGTTTCAACTGCCTTTGGTGTTGGCTTTGGCTTTGGAGTCTCTTTTAGAGGTTGTTCTTCTGCCTTAGGTACTTCGGGTTCCTCCACAAGTATGATTTCAATGGGGTTTTCGGCAAGTTCTGGTCTTGTTTCCCAAGCCAAGCTTATGCCAAGGGCTAGCACTATATGCAGCACCGCACTCCCAGCAAAGCTGTAAATGAGAAACTTTTTGAGAGCCTCTTGTTCCTTTTTGTGCTGCTCTATACAGAAGATCGATATGCTCATACGCTACGCACCTTTCCTGATTACTCAAGCGCCTATCGTCTCAACCACTCCAGATTATTGCATATAAGTTGCATTAACGGTGAAACAATAAATGAACTTGGCAAGTATAATATGGCAAGCCTAGTCACGAAGATCCAGAAAAAATTTTTGAAACTTATTTTCAATAAATTTGCTTACTTATAACAATTCACTCCCCCTGTCAAGTGGAAAGATTTCCGGTAATCTTAGAAGTTTGCTTTCCCCAAGAGTCGCCCAAAGCCCTATTTTCCGTGCTTTTGTCTGGGAAAGCGATCGCTGAATGTCCTGGCTGACTCTCCCGCAACGAAAAATATTTCGCTCAACTACTTGACAAGGAAACCGATTTAGCAATACATCTATTGAAAATAATTATCAGCTTGTACTCCAACGGTACGCCGGAAAGCTGGCTGAGCTTGTTGAATCACAATTGCAAGAGAGGCTATGCCCATTATTCCATTTTTCAAGGCAGGCGGAATCGTCGCTTGGCCCCTACTCCTATTTTCCCTGGCGGCAGTCGCCCTGATTGTAGAGCGATTGTTTTTTTGGTTTCGAGTCACTCGTCGGCAACGCCGAGTTGTGAAAGACTTTCTGAAGCTTTACCGAGAAAAGCCAGACGCGGCTATCAACTATCTACAGCAGAATGCTGATTTGCCGATTGCCAAGATTTTTCTGGAAGCGTTAGAACTCGATAACCCGAACCCGGAGGAATTCCGTCTGGCTTTAGAGAGTGCAGCTCAGGCAGAATTGCCAACGTTGAAGCGATTTAATACCGTGTTTGATACGATTGTTGGGATTTCTCCTCTCCTCGGTCTTTTGGGAACGATTTTGGGCTTGATCACAGCGTTTTCTTCCCTGAATATTGGTGATGTTGGGGGAACCCGCACGACGGGCGTCACGGGTGGAATTTCCGAAGCTTTGGTTTCAACCGTCATGGGGTTGGTTGTGGCAATTTTCACCCTCTTTTTCGCCAATATGTTCCGAGGATTGTATCAGCGACAACTGGCGTTGATTCAGGAATATGGCGGTCAGTTAGAACTGCTTTATCGTCGTCAATATGAGCAAAGGAGAGATGTTTATGCGGCTTCCCGATGAGTCAGAGAAGCCAGGGGAAATCAACATCGTGCCGATGATCGATGTGATTTTCTCGATTTTGGCATTTTTCATTATTTCGACGCTATACTTGACCCGTTCAGAAGGGTTGTCAGTGAATTTACCGAATGCCACAACTGCCCAAAATCAGCCGAGTACTGAAATTACGGTTACGATTCAGCCTGATGGAAAAATTGCACTGAATCGCCAGTCGATTGAATTAGAGGCGCTTGAAGAAGCCGTTCGCGCTTTAGTTGTGCCGAATAGTGAATCCCTTGTCATTGTCAATGCTGATGAAAAAGTCGATCATGGTCGGGTGGTGAGCGTGATGGATCAGTTGCGTAAAATTGAGGGAACCAAATTAGCGATCGCAGCTCAGAGACAGTAGAGGCGATCGCACAGTTTGGGGTGTCCGAAATATCCGAGCAGCACCTCCGGCGTAGGGAAAACAAAACAAACGTAAGTTTGCTTGGGGATTGAGTTTGGGATAGTTAATCCCAGGGTCAACGGTTGATGTAGGCGTCCTGAAGGCTAAATAGGGCTTGCTGAATAAGTATGTTGGGCGCATGTCATTGAATCGTTTTAGATTAGAGGTAATGATTCAAGAGGTCTAATTGTGGTCTTTGCTCAAACCAGTTCCCCAGATGTAGGAACAATTCGCCTCACGCTAGACGAGTATCGGGCGATGGAAGAAACCCACCCGGAACGCCATGAATACCGCAACGGAGAGATTATTACAATGTCGGGAGGTTCTGAAGCCCATAGTGCGATCGCTAGCAACTTATTAATTTACTTGGGGTTTTTGCTAAGAGATACCGATTTTCGTTTGTATAACAGCGACTTGCGAGTTTGGATTCCTGAATATCAGTGTGGGACTTATAAGCTGCTACGCAGCTAAACCGGATAAACAGCATTGCCTTTGTTTTTGATTTTTCTATTCCATTTAATTATAAGCTCTCCTTCATTTAATAATTTATGTAGCAATTTTTCTAGTTCTTCTACTGATTCAAATAGTC
>NZ_JAVKEW010000233.1:0-6635 GCF_040226375.1 Coleofasciculus sp. G2-EDA-02
CCCGTCGAGTTTGTTCTGGAACACTAGCACTACTAGCTTTGGCAGTAAGCATTGCTCTTTCTCCTCCAGGTTCTTTTCTCCTAGCATATCGCCAAGGCTTTTGCTCATTGTTTTGTTAAGCAATATTTCGCCAGCAGCGTCGCGTAGCGTAACGCACCCTACAGATAGAGGTGTTGCGTAAGTCCTAGCCCTATTTAATGAGGTGGACAGCATAAAAGTCGAGGAAATGGGACAAGGATTTGCCCGGAAACCCCGAAAACCGAAGCGTGAAGACACGACTACGCCAGAACAATCCTCACTGTTGCTGCTCAAAACTTGGTCATTCGAGTCTTTTGCTCGGCGTTCCGTGTTCTGAATTCCACGTTCCGTGTTCTGAATTCCACGTTCAGTGTTCTGAACTCCACGTTCCGTGTTCCGAACTCCACGTTCCGTGTTCCGAACTTCAAGTTCAGTGTTCCGAACTCCACGTTCCGTGTTCTGAACTTCAGGTTCCGTGTTCCGAACTCTAAGTTCCGTGTTTTGAAGTCAAAATGTTCCAGCAGTTGGAGCAAGGCAGAAATTGCTGTTTGAGAACCGATTTCACCTAATGCCTCGGCTTAGTACTTCTATGGTTAATTTTAATCTTTTCCTTCCCCATTTCTCCAATCCTTCAAACTAAGGTATAGGTCGAGACGGTGGCACTTGCAGCTTGGGTGAAGCACTCAACGTTTGGTATAAGCTCTCAGATATGACTCGGTTGGCTTCCTCGGTCAAATGAATGGCATCCCAAAACGCCCGATCTGAAAAATTGCGATAAACGTTGTAGAAGTTTAGGGTTTTCACATTTTGGGGATACCAGTTCTGAAGCTGCTGTAGCGATTGGGCTAAAGCGACATAGCCATCTTGGATGCGTTGTTGGTAGACGGCTCCTAATTCAATCAAAATTTCCTTCTCTCTGAGTGAGATTTTTTGGTTACCGCGACCGGTAATTTCTGGTTGTATGGCGATAATTAAGGGAATGGATGCCCCAGTTGCCAAGCGAATCATTTGCTTGTGGCGATCGCGGTATCGAATTGCTCGTTCCTGTAGTTCCTCTGAATCAGCGGGAAGATAGTTTACCAAGTGTGCTGTACCATTCAACGCGGCTAGACTCAGCCGACTGACTGAGGGTTGGGGATTTAATATCCAGTATTGGATGGCTCTGACAAGATAGGTGTTGGTTACCACAGAGGTTAACTCTTGGCTGAGGTGCGTCCAAAAATGCCCAGACGCATTACTGAGAAATGTTTCAATATGGGGAATATCCGTTGCCATGCGATCGCTCGGTAGGAGCAAGTCCATGTATCCATCCAAAACAATGATCGCGTCAGGTTGATAGGGCAAAATCTGCAACGCTAACTGAGCCAATTCATTCCCCGATGCATACCCCGGTACAGCCGCATTAATCACCCGATATTGACCGCCTTTAATCTTAGGAGGTAATGCCAACGCCTTTTCTAAATCCGGTTTATAGAAGGGCAAATCTGTCGGTCGATATTTCTCCGGAGAACGCTGCTGTTGGGCAACCCGTTCATTCAGACGCGCTTCCAGTTGAGCAGCAATGGTGGCTTGATTACTGGGATTCCATTGACCAAACGCCGTCGATCCTCCCAGCAAAAAAATCCGAAATTCAGTGTTGGGTTTGGCTAAGGGAACAGGTTCAGTGTCGCGGAATCCTTGGGGATTAATCTGCCAAAAATTGCTGGTTTGGTCGCCAACAAGCTGATAGCCTACAGCAAGACTACGTTGGGCGGCAAGTCGCCCTTGTTCGGATAAACCATCATAAGGCTTGTTCGTGTCATTCAAAAACTTGAGGCGGTAAACATTCACAATCGCTGGTTCACCCTCATAGGCAGCTAACTCAGCGCTTTTGCCCATGACACCAACCAACAGCCGAGTGGATAATTCTAAGAGAATAAAGGCGATCGGAATCGCCAAAACGATCGCGAGCAACGGCAAGGGACTGCGGCGCTTACGGTAGGTGCGACGGCGGCGCGACTTGAACATCAAATAATTTTCCTCAAATCATCACAGAATCGGGCGGCTGCGTTGCTAAACTTAACACGGATGCGGCTATATGACCGACATTAAAACGTGATAGTCACTGCTGATCGCGGGTTAAACATCCAATTTTGTACAGAACTATCCATTATACCTATGCCCTGCAAACTACTCTTTGTCTGCCTTGGTAATATTTGCCGTTCTCCCTCCGCCGAGAACATTATGAATCACTTAATTGAACAAGCGGAACTTCAGGACAGCATTGTCTGCGATTCGGCGGGGACGGGTGATTATCATATTGGTTCTCCTCCCGATGAACGCATGACTCTAGCCGCCAGTCAACGGGGAATCATCCTCAAGGGGAAAGCCCGACAGTTTCAAGTCTCTGACTTTGAAGCGTTTGACCTGATTTTGGCGATGGATCGGGAGAATTTACGCGATATTCTGTTCCTGGATGCTACGGGGAAGTATCGGGATAAGGTGCGATTAATGTGTGATTTTGCCACTCGTCATCGCATACGAGACGTTCCTGATCCATACTACGGGGGTCCAGAGGGATTTAACCAAGTGATTGATTTACTCCTTGATGCTTGTGAGGGGTTGTTGGAGTATGTAATTAAGACCTATTCCTTACCTGCCAAAGGCAAAGCCCAATGAGCTTTTTCTTGAAACTTAATGCCGCGATCGCACAACATCAAAGTTTACTCGTAGTCGGACTCGATCCCAACCCAGAAATGATGCCCAGACGTTACTCCACCGGAGGACACTCTGGTGATCCCATTGATGGGTTAAGGGATTGGCTCCACTTCATTATCGAGCAAACGGCGGATTTAGTCTGTGCGTATAAGCCCACATTTGGCTTTTACAAGGCGTTGGGCGCATCGGGACTAGACTTATTAGAACAGACACTCGCGGCGGTTCCTGACTCCATTCCGATTATTTTAGATGCTAAACATGGTGACCTAAACACTAGCACTGTTTTTGCAAAGACCATTTTTACTCAATGGCGGGTTGATGCCGTTACGCTGAGTCCTTATTCTGGACAAGACCATGTTGCACCCTTTTTAATTTATCCCGGTAAAGCTGTCTTTATTCTCTGCTGCACCTCCAATCCGGCGGCTGTTGCCATACAGCAGTATCCCCAACCCCAAACACCGCTTTATCTGCAAGTGGTGAAGGAAGCCAAAACCTGGGGCGCACCCGAAGATTTAGCCCTAGAAGTTGGCACAACCTCTCCAGCACTATTGGCAAAAATTCGGGCAATTGCCCCAGAACGCTTAATTTTAGCCCGGAGTATCTGGGCGGAGGGAGGTGCTGAACTTAACCAAATTTTAGCCGCCGGCTTAAATGGCAATGGTGAGGGTTTATTAATTCCAGTTCCCCAGGATATGTTAGCCACAGAAGAACCCGCCGCCGCGATACAACCCCTGCGAGAGGAGATTAATCAGGCAAGAGGGAAAAAGATTCAACAGGGTTCTGCTTGTGATCTATGGATGCCGGATGTTTGTTTTCTAGAAAAACATCCGCATCAGGATTTAATTCTCCAACTTTATGACATTGGCTGCATTCTATTTGGTGAATTTGTCCAAGCATCTGGAGCTGTTTTTTCCTACTATATTGATTTACGGAAAGTTATCTCTAATCCCCAAGTTTTCCATCAAATGCTGAGTGCTTATGCCGAGATTCTGCAAAATTTAACCTTTGACCGGATTGCCGGGATTCCTTATGGGTCATTACCCACCGCAACCGGCTTATCCCTGCGCCTGCATCACCCAATGATTTTTCCCCGCAAAGAAGTGAAAGCCCATGGGACGCGACGGGTGATAGAGGGTCACTTTGAACCAGGGGAAACAGTGGTTGTGGTAGATGATATTTTGATTAGTGGGAAGAGTGTGATGGAAGGGGCGGCGAAGTTGGAGACAGGGGGATTAAACGTGCAGGATATTGTCGTATTTATTGATCACGAAGGTGGGGTGAAGGATAGATTGAGGGACAATGGTTATCAGGCACATTCAGTATTAACAATTTCAGAAATTACCCAAACCCTGTATCAAGCGGGGCGGATTACTCAGGAACAATTCCAGTCATTTACTCATGACTAAAAGATTCTATAATTATAGGATAAAAAGATACGACTAAAAAAACCACTCCTCATTTAGAGGCAAAATAGAGATAGACGCTGAATTGCCAACTATCACCATGAGTTACTGCCTCAATCCTAACTGTCCCAACCCCCAAAATCCCGCCGGAACAAAATTTTGCCTTACCTGTGGGTCAAAAGTACGCCTCAAGGAACGTTATCGAACGGTTCAACCCTTGGGACAAGGAGGTTTTGGGCGAACGTTTTTAGCCGTGGATGAAGATAAACCATCCCATCCCCCTTGTGTAATTAAGCAGTTTTTTCCCCAAGCCCAGGGAACCAGTACGGTACAAAAAGCGGCACAGTTATTTACTCAAGAAGCAGCACGATTAGATGAGTTGGGTAAACATCCCCAGATTCCCGAACTATTGGCGTATTTTTCCCAAGATAGCCATCAATATTTGGTGCAAGAGTTTATTGAGGGCGAAGATTTAGCCCAGGAGTTGGCAAGGAAAGGCGCATTTACAGAAGCCCAAATTTGTGATCTGTTGAATAATTTGTTACCTGTTTTACAATTTGTTCACCAGCATCATGTGATTCACCGCGATATTAAACCGGAAAATATTATTCGTCGAAATCGGGATAAGCAACTATTTTTGGTAGATTTTGGTGCATCGAAAGTGGCGACAGGTACAGCCTTAGCGAGAACCGGGACGGTTATTGGTTCGGTGGGGTATGTCGCACCAGAACAAAGTATCGGTAAAGCGGTGTTTGCTAGTGATATCTATAGTCTAGGTGTGACGTGTATCCATCTGCTGACGGGAATCCATCCCTTCGACTTATTTGATGTCAATCAGGGGGTTTGGGTATGGCGACAAGGGTTAAAAAATCCAGTGAGCGATCGCGTGGCTAAAATTTTAGATAAGATGTTAGTCAATGCGATGAATCAGCGCTACCAATCTGTGGCGGAGATACTTAAAGATTTACAGTCTCAAACTCCTGTAGCTAAGGTTAAATCGGCAAAACCTTCACCCTCTCCGGCTTCAGCGCCAATTAAGCCACAGCCCAATCATCCTCAATATGGGAAAGGTTTAGATAAAGAATTAGCGGATTTAAAATCTGAATTTTTGCAACCACCAACACCTAAAAGTACGCCGCAAAAATCGACACCGCCGACTAAAGGTTCTGCTAATACTCAAAAAAGCCAAAGTCAAATGGACAGAGAATTGGAGGATATAAAGTCTCAGTTTTTGGGAGAATAGGTTGTCGTGGTGTGGCACACCTTACGCCCAGAAACCGTAGGGGCGCACCGACGTGCGCCCGATTTAATGGTCAAATCTATTCCCCTATTTTTGCTGTGTTACCCACCATCGTGGGTTGATGTGCCTAAACCCATCCCTAAAATTTACGTTAGGCGTTGACTTTATCCAGCAGATTAGACGCGATAAACTCCCATTCTTGATTCAATTCACCGTTAAATTGTAACTGTCCACTGCGTCTGTACCAATAACGGGCGTTGCTTAAGTCGCCTTCTTCGCGGTGAAGATAAGCATGAACCCATGCACTATCACTATCGCTGGCATTCTGCACGATATCATGCGCCCTGTGCCAATCTCCCTTTTTGTCATACCACAACGCTTGCAGCGCTTTTGGTAATTGAGAAGGACATTTTTCCTGTTTTGCCGTTAATTGGGTAAATTCATCCAATATCATAGTTCTATTGGGCTATACAGTCAGGTTGGTTGGCTTGAGGAATGATATCAAATCCGAGTTTACTACTCCCTTTATAGTTTAGTCCGCGCAGGCGGACTTTATTTGTGTGGTTCCGCGATTTTAATCGCCAGAGCAAAAAAGGGGGGTACTTATCCGCTCAGGATATTTCTATTGGCTATCCAAAAAAGGGAACTTTTAAGGGGTTTATCGTGAGAAAATATAAGAAAAAGACCCACTGGAGGTAGTGGGTCGTCTAGTCTAGTGCAACGCCTTTATACTAACGACTGTAAAATGGGGGAGTATTGGTCTAGCTCACAGTATCCTAGTGATTTAAAAGTGACGGGAGTGCGATCGCGATATCACAGAACCTGCTCCCTCATTCCCCTGACTGCTGTGTTAACGTTACGTTTACTGGCATTGGGATACACCGAAGTGAAGTACCCCAACTTGCTTCGCTGAAGTTGGAGCTTCCAACTTCTAAAAACAATGACGGTCTTATTCGTCTTCGGAGTTTCCCGCTTCATCCGTCGATGCCTCTCCAAACCCATGTTTGGTTTGGTCTTACTCAACGTCCACAGGCAGCCGCCCGCCTTCCGCAGGCAATGATATTTTGTTAGTCCGCTTGGTTGCGAGCGGTTTGTGGTTAGAATGCTAACCGGATAATGCCTATTGGCATCTTGCACTATTCTTTTGGAGGACGCTATAAAAGCGAACGGTGGTCGAGTTCATTAACGCGCAAGGACTACATCTCTATCACACCTAGCCCGACTATCTTCAGCCCATGCCAAAGAAGGTAGACCTAAGTGGGTTACTGTTATTATAA